>JAFADB010000247.1 GCA_023425225.1 Pseudomonadota bacterium | reverse complement strand
TTCCTCCAGCAGCTCCAGCGTCTCCACGTCGAGGTCGTTGGTGGGTTCGTCCATCACCAGCAGGTTGGACGGCTGCGCGAACAGCCGCGCCAGCAGCAGCCGGTTGCGCTCGCCGCCGGACAGGCGGGTGATCGGCGCGCGCGCGCGCTCGGGGGTGAACAGGAAATCCTGCAGGTAGGACAGCACGTGCTTGCGCTTGCCGCCGACCTCGATGAAGTCCGCGCCCTCGGCCACGTTCTCGATCGCGTTCCAGTCCTCGCGCAGGGTGGCGCGGTACTGGTCGAAATAGGCCACCTGCAGGTTGGTGCCGCGGCGGATCTCGCCCGACTGCGGCTGCAGCTCGCCCAGCAGCAGCTTGAGCAGGGTGGTCTTGCCGCTGCCGTTGGGGCCGATCAGGCCGATGCGGTCGCCGCGCAGGATCACCGTGGAGAAATCGCGCACCATCACCCGCTCGCCGAACGCGAACGTCACCTCCTTGGCCTCGATCACCTTCTTGCCGGACGACTCGCCCTGCGCGGCAGCCATCCTGACGTTGCCACCCAGCTCGCGCCGCTGCGAGCGCTCGCTGCGCATCGCCTTGAGCCGGCGCACGCGGCCCTCGTCGCGGGTGCGGCGGGCCTTGATGCCCTGGCGGATCCACGCCTCCTCCTGCGCCAGCAGCTTGTCGAAGCGGGCGTTCTCCTGCGCCTGCGCGTTGAGCCGCTCCTCGCGGCGGCGCTCGTAGTTGGCCCAGTCGCCCGGCCAGCTGGTCACCTGGCCACGGTCGATCTCGACGATGCGGGTGGCCAGCGCGCGCAGGAAGCGGCGGTCGTGGGTGACGAACACCACGGAGCCGTTCCAGCCCTTGAGGAAGACCTCGAGCCAGTCGATCGCCTCGATGTCCAGGTGGTTGGTCGGCTCGTCCAGCAGCAGCACGTCCGGCGCCGACACCAGCGCGCGCGCCAGCAGCACCCGCCGCTTCATGCCGCCGGACAGCCGCGCGAACTGCGCGCCGCCGTCCAGCTCCAGCTTGGTCAGGGTCTCGTCCACGCGCTGCTCCAGCGCCCAGCCCTGCGCGCCGTCGATCTTGGCCTGCACCTTGCCCAGCGCATCGCCGTCGAACGGCTCGGCATGGCTGAGGCGGTGGAACTCGGCCAGCCACTGGCCCAGCTCGCCCAGGCCGTCGGCGACCACGTCGAACACGCTGCCGGCGGCCCCGTGCGGTACCTCCTGCTCCAGCCGGGCGATGCGCACGCCCTGCTGCACGCGCACCTCGCCGTCGTCGGGCTTGAGCTCGCCGGCGATGAGCTTCATCAGCGTGGACTTGCCGGCGCCGTTGCGGCCGATCAGGGCGATGCGCTCGCCCGGCTCGATGGCCAGCTCGACTTTTTCCAGCAACAACGGGCCGCCGACGCTGTAGTCGACGTTCTGCAAGGTGATCAGGGGCATGCGCGCATTGTAGCGGGGCAAGCGGCCACGCCGATCAATCGAAGGCGCCGGCGGGCAGGCCGAGTAGATCCAGCAGGTCCGGCATCAGCCGCCTGCCCGGATGGCGCACCACCGACAACTGCCGGCGCAGGGGCGGCAGCGGCGTGGGCACGACGTGCAGGCGCCCGCTTTCGGCCATCTCCGCCACCGCATGCCGCGACAGGCACGCCAGGCCGAGCCCGGCTGCCACGCCGTGTTTGATCGCCTCGGTACTACCCAGGCACAGTGCGTCGGCAAAACCGAGCAGATACGGCAGCAAGGCCTGCTCCACCGCTTCGCGCGTGCCCGATCCCGGCTCGCGCAACAGCCAGCGCGTGCGGCGCAGGGCGGCAATGTCCGCTCCGCCGGCCAGCGCATGCCCGTGACCAGCGACGATCACCAGTTCGTCGGCCTGCCAGGGCAATACCTGCAGGCCATCGGCATGGCAGGGACCTTCGATCAAACCCAGATCCAGCTCCAGCGTGCGCACCGACTCGGCGATGCGCGCGGTATTGCCGATACGCAGGTCCACCCGCGCCTCCGGATTGCAGGCCAGCAGGCGGGCGATGCGTTCGGGCATCAGGTAGTTGCCGATGGTGGTGCTGGCGCCCAGTCTTGCCTGCAGCGGCGGATGCGCCGCGCCACGCGCGTTCGGAGCACAGCCGAAGCGGCGGCCGATGCCATCGGCGCCATCGAGCACCGCACGGGCCTCATCGAGCAAGGCGCGGCCGGCGGCGTTCAGGCACAGACGCCGGCCGATACGGTCGAATACGGCGATGCCGAGGCCGTCTTCCAGCTCCTTGAGCGCGGCGCTCGCCGCCGATTGCGACACGGCCACACATTCGGCTGCCGCCGCAGTCGTGCCGGCATCGGCCACCGCCACGAAGATCCGCAATTGCCGCAAGGATGGGGTCACGAGATCAATCAACCTGGAAATCTGGTTATTTCAAGAATATCAATTCGTTTTACCGATTGATCGAGGCGGTGCAGGCTCTATGCACTTCTTCGACCTGCCCTGCCATGAACACTTCCGCCACGCCTTCCGCTCCGCTGCTGCCTTGGCGCGAACGAAGAACAGGCCTGCTGCTTACCGCAGCCGTCGCCGGGGCATCGATGCTGGCCGCCACGTTGCCGTGGATGCAGGCTCACGGATTGAGCGCCCTGACGCTGGCCATTGTGCTCGGCATGCTGGTCGGCAACACCGTCTACCCTCGCATCGGCGCCGCTTGCGGCCCCGGGGTCGGCTACGCCAAGCACTGGCTGTTGCGCGCCGGCATTGTGCTGTACGGCGCGCGTCTGACGTTCCAGGACATCGGCCACGTCGGCGCAACCGGCCTGGTGATCGATTTGCTGGTGGTCTGCAGCACCTTCGCGCTTGCCTGGTGGGCCGGTACCCGCTGGTTCGGGATGGAGCGCGAGGAGGCCCTTCTGATCGGAGCCGGCAGCTCGGTGTGTGGCGCCGCAGCGGTAATGGCGGCCGAACCGGTGGTGCGCGGCCGCGCCGCCCAGGTGGCCGTGGCGGTAGCGACGGTGGTGGTATTCGGCACCGTGTCGATGTTCCTCTACCCGCTACTGTACGAGCTGGCCCGCTGCGCCGACTGGAGCTGGGTGAACGAACGCGTCTACGGCCTGTTCGCCGGTTCCACCATCCACGAGGTAGCGCAGGTGGTCGGCGCCGGCCGCGCTGCCGGCCAACAGGCCGCCGACAGCGCGGTGATTGTGAAGATGGTGCGGGTGATTTTGCTGGCACCCGGACTGGTGCTGCTGTCCGCCCTGCTGGCTCGCGGCAAGACACCGCGCGCCGAAGGGGCCGACGAGGCCGGACGCATTGTGGTGCCGTGGTTCGCATTCGGCTTCATTGGGGTGATCGCGCTGCATTCGCTATCGGTGTGGCCCACTTCCTTCATTGACACCGTGGTCGTGGCGGATAACGTGCTGCTGGCCATGGCGATGGCTGCGCTCGGACTGACTACCCATGCCTCTGCATTGCGTCAGGCCGGGGTCAGGCCGCTGCTGCTGGCCGCGTTGCTCTTCGGCTGGCTATTGACGGGTGGACTGGCGATCAACCTCGGCGTATCCGCCTTGCTCGGCTGAAGGTCTGGGCTGTCTGCAGCCACCCCGCCTTAGGGGACTGCGCCATCGGCTCGTGCATCGCCCAGGAAGGCGACATCCTCTGCGTTGTGGGCGAGGCGTTCGGCACTGGCTCCGCCGGCACCGCGTAGAATGCCGCATGACCGATTTTTCTTTCCTGTCGCTGTCGCCGGACCTCGCTCCGGGCCTGGATGCCCTCGGCTATACCGCCCTCACCCCGATCCAGGCGCAGAGCCTGCCGCCGATCCTCGACGGCCGCGACGTCATTGCCCAGGCACCGACCGGCAGCGGCAAGACCGCCGCCTTCGGCCTGGGCCTGCTGCACAAGCTCGACCCGGCGCTGATCCGCGCGCAGGCACTGGTGCTGTGCCCGACCCGCGAGCTTGCCGACCAGGTCGGCAAGCAGCTGCGCAAGCTGGCCACCGGCATCCCCAACCTCAAGCTGCTGGTGCTGACCGGCGGCATGCCGCTGGGTCCGCAGCTGGCCTCGCTGGAGGCGCACGACCCGCAGG
>JAFADB010000234.1 GCA_023425225.1 Pseudomonadota bacterium | reverse complement strand
CCCCCGCGCCGGCCACCTCGCGCACCCCGGTCGGCCCCGAGCCGGTCGCCGGCACCGACTACGAGGTGATCGAGAACGGCCAGCCGTTCCAGCCGGCCGCCGGCAAGATCGAGGTGGCCGAGGTATTCAATTTCGTCTGTCCGGCGTGCGCTCGCTTCCAGCCGGTCATCGAGCCGTGGAAGGCCGGCCTGCCCACCGACGTGAGCTTCGTCTACGTGCCGGCCCTGTTCGGCGGTACCTGGGACGACTACGCGCGCGCGTTCTACGCCGCCCAGACCCTGGGCATCGAGGACAAGACCCACGATGCGATCTACAAGGCCATCCACGTGGACCAGACCCTGAAGGGCGAGCTCGGCCACGATTCGGTTCAGGACATCGCCAACGTGTACGCCAAGCTCGGCGGCGTGGACGCCAAGCAGTTCGCCGACACCATGGCCAGCTTCGGCGTGTCCGCCCGCACCAGCCGCGCCAAGCAGTTCGCCGTGCGCAGCAAGATCACCGGTACCCCGTCGCTGATCGTCGGCGGCAAGTACCTGGTCAAGGGCCGCAGCTACGACGACATGCTGCGCATCGCCGACCACCTGATCGCGCGCGAACGGGCCAGCGCCACCCACTGATTCCGCGGCAAATGTCGTGAGCCTCGCCCCCACCCCGACGCGCACCCTGCGGCTGATGACGGCCAACATCCAGGCCGGCTCGACCACCCGCCGCTACAGCGACTACGTGACCCGCAGCTGGTCGCACGCGCTGCCGGCCGGGCACAAGCGCACCAGCCTGGACGCCATCGCCCGGATGGCGCGCGACCGCGACATCGTGGGATTGCAGGAGGCCGATCCGGGCAGCCTGCGCTCGGGGTTCACCAACCAAACCCACTACCTGGCCGAGCAGGCCGGGTTCGGCTACTGGAGCCACCAGCCCAACCGCCGCATGGGCGGGGTGGCTTCCAGCGCCAACGGCCTGCTCAGCCGGCTGGAACCGGTGGAGGTACGCGACTACGCCCTGCCCGGCCGCATCGGCGGGCGCGGCGTGCTGCTGGCGCGCTTCGGCGATGGCGACGACGGCCTGGTGGTGGCGGTGGCGCACCTGTCACTGGGCAGCAACTCGCGCATGGCGCAGCTGGCCTTCATTGCCGAGCTGCTGTCGCAATATCCCAATGCGGTGCTGATGGGCGACTTCAACTGCGTGGCCGACCGTCCGGAAATGCAGGCCCTGTACCGCCACACCCGGCTGCAGCCGCCCGGCTGCATCGTGCCGAGCTTTCCCAGCTGGCAACCGCAGAAGGCGATCGACCACATCCTGGTCAGCGACAGCCTGCGCACGCTCGACACCGAGGCCTTGCCGGCCGCGCACTCGGACCACCTGGCGGTGGCGATGAACATCGAAGTGCCGGCGCACGTGGTGCGCACGGTTTAGGGCATTTCCGCCGCAACCATTTGCGGCGTCCATCGCTGCCGCGTGGGCACGCTGCCCGGGGAAAATTCCGAGCGTCCCTCCCGCCCAAGCGGAAGCCGCGCGATTTCGTCGGGAACGGGACAGGCTGCATATCCCCGTCTGCGCAGGGACATCGGCATCATGGCCTGCCGTGGCACGACTGCCGGGGTTAGCCGCAAGCCGCGCCGCGCCGGCAATGCGGGCCGATCATGCCGCCACGAAATCCGCCGCGCCGGCTGGCACGGGCACCGGCTTCAGAATTTCAGGTCCGCGCGCAGGTAGCCGTAGCGGCCGCCAGGGATGTCGTAGGTCGAGGCGTCGTAGCCGTTGAGCGAGCACGACAGGCATACCGGCGGATCCTTGTCGAAGGCGTTGTTCACCCCGGCGGTCAGCTGCATGCCCTTGAGCCAGTCGACGCGGTAGCCCAGCTGCAGGTCGTGGTAGGTCACCGCAGGCAGACGGTTGATGCCGGCCTGCCGGTCGCTGCACACCGCGAACGCCACCGCATCGCCGCAGGCCTCGCGCAGCGCGGAGATGCGCCGCGCGCTCCACGACGCGTTCCAGTGCCCGCGGCTCCAGGCGAGCGCGATGTTGCTGGTCCATTCCGGGATGGCGCTGTCCACCACCTCCCAGCCCGGACGCTGCGGCTGGCGCTGGCCGGCGGCGCCGGTGGCCTCGTAGCGACCGACGAAGGTGTTCTGCCAGTCCAGGCGGAACCGGCCGGCGGCGGTTTCCGGCAGGATCCAACCCAGCTCCACGTCCCAGCCGTCGGTCCTGATCGAGCCCAGGTTGGTCAGGCGGTTATCGAAGCCGTTGATGCCGCCGCTGGCGGCGCGGCCGATGCCGTCGCAGTACAGCGGATCGAGCGTGTCCACGCACAGGTCCAGCTGGGTCTGCGCGTCGATCGCCTGGATCGCGCCATCGACGTGGTGGCGGTAGAAGGTCACGCCCAGGTCGAAGCGCTGCGACCATGGCGTGTTGCTGCCGAACCACGGGCTCCACACGAAGCCGGCGCTGAAGCTGCGCGAGCGCTCGGCATCGAGGCCGCGGTTGCCGCCGGTGGTCACCGAGATCTGCGAATTGGCCTGCTGGTAGCCGGCCGGCACGCCCAGCGCGGCGCAGTGGGCGGCATCGCCGCGCGGCGCGGTGCCGCCCAGGCCGACCGAGCACGGGTCGGACAGCTGCAGGTCGGCACGCGCGGCCGAACCGTACAGCTCGCCGATGGTCGGCGCGCGGAACCCCTCGGCCCAGGTGGCACGCAGCACCAGGTCGTGGCTGAGCTGCCAGCGCAGGCCGTACTTGGGGGTGAACTCGCTGCCGAAGGTGGAGTAGTCCGAATAGCGGCCTGCAAGGCTCAGGTCCAGCGCGTCGCCGAGCGCCGAGTCGCCCAGCAGCGGCACGTTCAACTCCAGGTAGGCCTCCTTGACGTTGTAGGCCCCGGAGGTCGGCAGCGACGGCACGCCGTTGTAGTGGCCGGCCACGGTCAGCGCATCCGGGCGGTACCAGCCCTCGTAGCGGCGGTACTCCACGCCGGTGGCGAAGGACACCGGCCCGGCCGGCAGCCGCACCAGGTCGCTGGTCAGGTTGGCGGTGAACAGGCCCAGCGTGTTGCGGCTGCGGTCGCGCACCACCGGCTGGATCCAGCGCAGCATGTCCGGGGTGATGCTGCCGGCACCGCCGAAGATGTCCAGCGGCACGCAGCCGGCCACCGCCGCGCACGCGGCCGGATCGCCCAGTGCCAGGTTGATGTTGTACAGGTCGTAGCTGCCGGTGTTGACCTGCTCGGCGTCGTTGCGGCTGTACATCGCGTTGACGTCCCAGAACCAGGTGCGGCCGGGGCTTTCGAAGGTGCCGACGAAACCGCTGGCGAGGTACTGCGTGTCCACCGTCTGCCGGTACAGGCGCGGGCCGCCCTCCACCGGACGGCGGCCGATCAGCACCAGGTTGCTGGCCGAGTCCAGGTCGAAGCCGAACGGGTTGTACGGGTTCAGCGCGGAGACGACGATGGCATCGGCCAGCGGATTGCCGGTGCCGGCGTCGGCACCGAGGAAGATCGGCTCGGGCGCGGCGCGGTTGCTCGATTCGCGGCGGTTGCCCAGCGCCTTGAGGTACCACTGCACGTCGTCGTTGAAGAAGTAGCGGAACTGGCCGAACACCCCCTTGCGCTCGGACGGGGTGAGCAGCAGGTTGGATTCGGCGTAGTTGTAGCGGTCGTCGCTGCCGAAGCAGTGGTAGCCGTCACTGCGCTGGCAGCCGGCGCTGCCGTCGTAGGCCGGCGTACCGGCGCCGGCGTTCGGGACCAGATCCTGGCTGGCGCCGGTGAGCGGATCGACGAACACGAAACGCCCGTCCGGGGTGGCCGAACTGCCGAAGGCCAGCCCGGTGCCCGGCACCGGCCAGCGCGACTGCGCGCGGTCGCGCGCGTCCACGCCGTCCTGCTTCACGTAGCTGGCGCCCAGGAACAGGCTGGTGCGCGGGCCGCTGCGCCCCCAGGCCAGGTCGAAGCCGCGGCTGGCGCCGTCGCCGCGGCCGTACTGGCCGTAGTTCATCGTCACCTG
>JAFADB010000205.1 GCA_023425225.1 Pseudomonadota bacterium | reverse complement strand
CCGCGACGATCTTCTGCGCACCCGGCCAACCTGCTAGGCTCGCCGCGTGCGCGAATTGCAAATCCACTTCAGTAACCGGCAGCAGCCGGACCGTCCCCTGCAACCCGGCCTGCACCGGATCACCCGCCACGCCACCGGCGCGGTGCGGCTGGGCGAGGAAGCCCCCGGCGCATTGCTGCTGGCACAGTTCTGCCTGGACCAGCGCGGCCTGTGGCTGCAGGTGGCCAACGGCATCCGCGGCATCCACGTCAACGGCCGTCCGGTGCGACGCATGGCGATGCTGCGTGCCGGCGACGCGGTCTATGCCGACGGCGTGGAGATGGTGATCCGCAGCGCCTGCATGCCGGTCGAGCGGATGCCCGACGCCGACGAGGCGGCCAACGACGGCAACGCCCACGTGGTGCTGCGAGGGCTTGGCGGGCTGCACCACGGCCGCAGCTTCACCCTGGACCGTCCGCGCATCGTCGGCCGTGGCCGCGAGGCGGACATCCTGGTGGACGACCCGTCCTTCGCCGAGCGCCATGCGCGGCTGGAATGCCATGGCGAACGCGTCCTGCTGCGCGACCTGGGCTCGCCCGAGGGCAGCGTGGTCAACGGCGTGCCGGTGCGCAACTGCTGGCTGCAGGCCGGTGACCAGGTGGTGTTCGACGCCCAGCAGCGCTTCGTGCTGGAGGTGCCGCTGGCGCAAGGCGCGACCGAGTCGGCGGTGGACGCGGAGCCTGCCGCCGACAAAGCGCCGCCCGAGGCCCGGCGTCCGGATACCACGGCCACCGCCCGGCGCTGGCCCTGGTTGCTGCTGAGCGCCTTGCTGCTGGCGGCCGCCATCAGCGGGCTGCTGTGGTTCGGCGCACGCTGAGCGCCGCGTCCGGCCGCCCGGACGCCCTTGCATCTGCAACCAACGCCGCAGAGCCTGATGCGCTGCGGCATACTAGGCGTCTTGTCCAGAGTGGTTCGACATGACACGCGCTTTCAACTTCAGTGCCGGTCCGGCGGCACTGCCCGAGCCGGTACTGCGCCAGGCGCAGGCCGAGATGCTGGAATGGCACGGAGTCGGTGCCTCGATCGTCGAAATCAGCCACCGCAGCGCCGAATTCGTCGAGATGGCCGCGCAGACCGAGGCCGACCTGCGCACGCTGCTCGGCATCCCCGACGACTACGCGGTGCTGTTCCTCGGCGGTGGCGCCACCACGCAGATGGCGCTGCAGCCGCTCAACTTCGCCGCGCCCGGGCAGGCGGTGGACTTCGTGGTCAGCGGCCACTGGAGCAAGATCGCGATCAAGCAGGCCCGGCCCTACGTGGACGTGCGCGTGGCCGCCGACGGCGAGTCCGGCGGCTTCCGCGACATCCCGCCGCGCGCGCAGTGGCAGCTTTCGCCCGATGCCGCCTACGTGCACATCACCGCCAACGAGACCATCCACGGCGTCGAGTATCCGGACGCGCCGGACGTCGGCCAGGTGCCGCTGTTCGCCGATTTCAGTTCGTCCATCGCCTCGCGGCCGATCGACGTCTCCCGCTACGGGCTGATCTATGCCGGCGCGCAGAAGAACCTGGGGCCGGTCGGCATCACCGTGGTGATCGTGCGCCGCGACCTGCTCGAGCGCGCCGGCCAGCCGCGCGCGGACATCTTCACCTACGCCTCGCACGCCGCGCGCGACTCGATGCTCAACACACCGCCGACCTGGAACTGGTACATGCTCGGGCTGACGGTCAAGTGGATGCTGGGCGAGGGCGGGGTGGAGGAATTCGCCCGCCGCAACGCCGCCAAGTCGCAGTTGCTGTACCAGGCCATCGATGGCTCCGGCGGCTTCTACCGCAACGAGGTGGTGCCGGCGGTGCGCTCGCGGATGAACATCCCGTTCTTCCTGCCCAGCACCGAGCTCGACGCGCTGTTCGTGGCCGAGTCCAAGGCCGCCGGGCTGCTGGCGCTGAAGGGCCACAAGGCCATCGGCGGCATCCGTGCTTCGCTGTACAACGCGGTGCCGCTGGAGGCGGCGCAGGCGCTGGTGGCGTTCATGGACGACTTCCGCAGGCGCCACGGCTGAGGCCGGTCCGCCGTCACCCGGGCCGGCCGCGACAGGCACCGTAGCGCGATCGACGCAGGCAGAAACACAGCAAGGAACAGATGACACATGGCCGCAAAGCCGGGTAAACCCAAAGCGCCGCCCAGTGCCGGCAAAGCCAAGCGCAAGGCCGCCGCGCCGGCGCCGCAGCTGTCCGACGTGCGCGCCAAGATCGACGAGATCGACCGCACCATCCAGGCGCTGATCGCCGAGCGCGCGCGCTTCGCCCACCAGGTCGGCAAGGCCAAGGGCAAGCTGGCCGCGGCGGTGGACTACTACCGTCCCGAGCGCGAGGCGCAGGTGCTGCGCATGGTGGTGGACCGCAACGAGGGCCCGCTCAGCGACGAAGTGCTGGTGCACGTGTACCGCGAGATCATGTCCGCCTGCCTGGCGCAGCAGGAGCCGCTGAAGATCGGCTACCTCGGCCCGGAAGGCACCTTCAGCCAGCAGGCGGTGCTCAAGCACTTCGGCCGCTCGGCGCTGGGCGTGCCGATGGCCACGATCGAGGAGGTGTTCCAGGAGGTCGAGAGCGGCAATGCCGACTTCGGCGTGGTACCGGTGGAGAACTCCGGCCAGGGCACCATCCAGATCACCCTGGACATGTTCCTGACCTCCAACCTGAAGATCTGCGGCGAGGTGGAGCTGCAGGTGCAGCAGTACCTGATGTCGCGCAGCGGCCGCATCGAGGACATCGAGCGCGTCTACGCCCACCCACAGTCGTTCATGCAGACCGCCGGCTGGCTGCGCGGCAACCTGCCCAAGGTCGAGAAGATCCCGGTGTCGAGCAACGCCGAGGGCGCCCGCCGCGCCCGCAACGCCGACGACGCGGCGGCGATCGGCGGCGAGAGCGCGGTGCATGCCTATGGCCTGAAGAAGGTCATCATGAGCCCGATCCAGGACGACAAGGACAACACCACCCGCTTCCTGGTGGTGGGCCGCAACATCTTCCCGCCGTCCGGCCACGACCGCACCTCGGTGCTGGTGTTCATCCACGACAAGCCCGGCGCGCTGTTCGACGTGCTCAGCCCGTTCGCGCGCCACGGCATCAGCATGAACCGCATCGAGTCGCGGCCTTCGCACCAGGCCAAGTGGGAGTACGCCTTCTTCATCGACCTGTCCGGCCACATCGAGGACGAGGCGATGAAGCAGGCGCTGGCCGAGCTGGAGGCGCATTCGGCGCAGATCAAGGTGCTGGGCTCGTACCCGGTGGCCATCCCATGACCCCATCCTCCCCCGCATGCGGGGGAGGTGCCCGAAGGGCGGTGGCGGCCGTTCGCCCCCGAGGCAGCACATTCCCGCCGGATGCGGGATCCCGCAAGAGAACGCAATGAAAAGCACGCAGTACTGGATCGCAAGCAAGGGCAGTGCGCTGCACGGCAACCTGGACATTCCCGGCGACAAGTCGGTCTCGCACCGGTCGGTGATGTTCGCCGCGCTGGCCGACGGCGTCTCCCACATCGGCGGCTTCCTCGAGGGCGAGGACACCCGCGCCACCGCGGCGATCCTGTCCCAACTCGGCGTGCGCATCGAGACCCCCAGCCCGGCGCGGCGCATCGTCCACGGCGTCGGCCTGCACGGCCTGCGGGCCGCGTCCGGCGCGCTGGACTGCGGCAATGCCGGCACCGGCATGCGGCTGATGGCCGGCATCCTGGCCGCGCAGCCGTTCGACACCGTGCTGGTCGGCGATGCCTCGCTGACGCGGCGGCCGATGCGCCGGGTCACCGATCCGCTCGAGCAGATGGGGGCGCGCATCGATACCGCCGACAACGGCACCCCGCCGCTGCACATCCATGGCGGCCAGGCGCTGCACGGCATCGACTACGCCTCGCCGGTGGCCAGCGCGCAGGTCAAGTCCGCGGTGCTGCTGGCCGGGCTGTACGCCAGCGGCCAGACCTCGGTGACCGAGCCGCACCCCACCCGCGACTACACCGAGCGCATGCTCTCGGCCTTCGGCGTGAGCGTGGAGTTCTACCCGGGCTATGCGCGCCTGCGCGGCGGCCAGCGGCTGCGCCCGGCCGACATCGAGGTGCCGGCCGACTTCTCCTCGGCGGCGTTCATGATCGTGGCCGCCTGCATCGTCCCGGGGTCGGAACTGCGGCTGTGCAAGATCGGCCTCAACCCGCGCCGCACCGGCCTGCTGGCCGCATTGCGGCTGATGGGCGCGGACATCACCGAGTCCAACCATAGCGAGCAGGGCGGCGAGCCGGTCGCCGACCTGACGGTGCGCCATTCGCCGCTGCGCGGCGCGCGCATCCCCGAGGAAGTGGTGCCGGACATGATCGACGAGTTCCCGGCGCTGTTCGTGGCCGCCGCCGCCGCCCAGGGCGAGACCGTGGTGCGCGGCGCCGCCGAGCTGCGGGTGAAGGAATCCGACCGCCTGGCGGCCATGGCCAACGGCCTGCGCACGCTGGGCGTGCCGGTGGACGAGGCACCGGACGGTGCGGTCATCCACGGCGGTCCGCTCGGTGGCGGCAGCATCGACAGCCACGGCGACCACCGCATCGCCATGGCGTTCGCGGTGGCCGGCCAGCTGGCCTCGGCGCCGGTGCGCATCGACGACGTGGCCAACGTCGCCACCTCGTTCCCGGGCTTCGATGCGCTGGCACGCGGTGCCGGGTTCGCGCTGGCCGCGTACTGATTCCCGGCGCCGGTTGGCGTGTGGTCGGCACACGCCGTTCCGCGGAACGGCGGAGCGTCATTGAGCATACGCGGGGCGATGACGTGTAGTGGATCGTGATACCGACGCGTGTTTGCTCGTCGTCTCCGCGAAGGCGGGGACCCAGCGACTCGTGCAGTGGGTTCAATCAGCCCGGATTCCCTGGTACTTGTCTTTCAGGGCAGAGGCACTGGATCCCCGCCTTCGCGGGGACGACGAGTGCAAGTTACCGGGTCGCATCCGACCTCAGCCGAAGGCTGCCTGATCGCATGTTCTGACGGCAGGCAGTGCGCCTGCGCGCCGGACGACGCGGGAACGCCTGCCGTGCGCCACCCGGCGCTTACTGCGGCTTGAAGTCGAAGGGAATGTCGATGCTGCCGGGGATGGCCCGGCCGTCCTGCTGGGCCGGCCGGAAACGCCAGCGCCGCACCGTCTCCATCGCCGCGCGGTCGAGTTCGCGCGAGCCGCTGCGCCCGACCAGCGTCACCCCCGACGGGTAGCCGGTCGCATCCACTTCCACCCTCACCACCACGGTGCCTTGCTCGCCACGACGCAGGGCGACAGGCGGGTACTGCGGCGCCGGCATCTGCCCTTGCAACGGCACCGGCTGCGCGCCGGGCGCCAGGTTCTGCGCCTGCGGTGGCGCGCCGGCGGTCTCGGTGACCGGAACAGGCGCAGCGGCCGCGGCCGCTGCCGGATCGATCGGAGCGGGCGGCGCCTCCACCAGCTGCGGCGCTTCGTCGACCGGCTCGGGCCGGGCGTCGGGCATGTCGCTGGCGCCGGCACTGGCGGGCAGGGGGGCCGGCAGCGATTCCTCCTCGGCCAGCGGCTTCTGCTCCGTACTCGGGACGGGACGGTAGAAGTCGTCCTTGCGCGCGCCCAGCCACACCAGCACGAACAGCAGCACGCCCGCGCCGAAGGCGATGCCGGCGATCTTCAAGGCCCTGCGCGGCAGGTGGAAGACGATGGACTGGTCGGATGCGGAGCGGGAATCTGACATGGCGACACCTGGTTGACCGCAGCGATTCTGGCATAGCCGGTGTCGCCGGCAAGGCAGGAAATCGCATAACAGGCGATAATCGCAACCTTCGTTCAACCTGCGTGTCGTTTCCATGCTCGATCCTGTCCTGCTCCGCCAACAACCGGCCGAACTGGCCGAACGCCTGCGCGCAACGCGCGGCTACGAACTCGATGTCGCCGCGGTGGAACTGCTGGAAAGCGATCGCAAGCGCATCCAGATGCGTACCCAGGAACTGCAGACGCTGCGCAACGCGCGCTCCAAGGCCATCGGCCAGGCCAAGGCCAAGGGCGAGGACGCCTCCGCGCTGATGGCCGAGGTCGCCGGCTTCGGCGACGAGCTCAAGGCCTCGGAGCTGGAACTTGAGCGCATCCGCGGCGAGCTCGAGGCGCTGGCGCTGGGCATCCCCAACCTGCCGCAGGACGACGTGCCCGCCGGCGCGGACGAGCACGACAACGTGGAGGTGGCGCGCTGGGGCGAGCCGGGCACCTACGATTTCCCGGTCAAGGACCATGTCGAACTGGGCGCGCCGCATGGCTGGCTGGACGGCGAGACCGCCGCCAAGCTGTCGGGAGCCCGCTTCACCGTGCTGCGCGGGCCGATCGCGCGCCTGCATCGTGCGCTGGCGCAGTTCATGCTCGACCTGCACACCGGCGAGCATGGCTACGAGGAGACCAACGTCCCGCTGCTGGTGAACGCCGAGTCGATGCGCGGCACCGGCCAGTTGCCCAAGTTCGAGGAGGACCTGTTCCATACCTCGGTGGGCGATTCGCGCCGTTACCTGATCCCGACCGCGGAAGTGCCACTGACCAACACCGTGCGCGACGGGATCATCGAGGCCGAACGCATGCCGCTGCGCATGACCGCCCACTCGCTGTGCTTCCGCGCCGAGGCCGGCAGCGGCGGCCGCGACACCCGCGGCATGATCCGCCAGCACCAGTTCGAGAAGGTCGAGCTGGTCAGCATCGTCCGCGCGCAGGACAGCGACGCCGAGCACGAGCGCATGACCAACTGCGCCGAGACCGTGCTGCGGAAGCTGGGCCTGCCGTACCGCAAGGTGCTGCTGTGCACCGGCGACATGGGCTTCTCGGCGACCAAGACCTATGACCTGGAAGTGTGGCTGCCCTCGCAGGACACCTACCGCGAGATCTCCTCGTGCTCGAACTGCGGCGATTTCCAGGCCCGCCGCATGCAGGCGCGCTGGCGCAACCCGGACACCGGCAAGCCCGAGCTGGTGCATACGCTCAACGGCTCCGGCGTCGCCGTGGGCCGGGCGATGATCGCGGTGATGGAGAACTACCAGAACGCCGACGGCTCGATCACCGTGCCCGAGGTGCTGCGTCCCTACATGGGCGGCACCGAGCGTATCGGCTGACCGGACACTCCCGGCAATCGCAGGATGCTCCCCGGTGGCGACCGGGGAGCAATATTGTTGCAGCGCTGGAATAAAGGTGTTTGAATTCCGCTCATCGTTCTGATGGCGGTACCAGCCATGCATGACCTCAATGACCTGTACTACTTCGCCATGGTCGTGGACCATGGCGGTTTCGCCGCGGCCGAACGCGCGCTCGGTATCCCCAAGTCGCGCCTGAGCCGGCGCATCAGCCAGTTGGAGACCGACCTGGGCGTGCGCCTGCTGCAGCGCTCCACGCGCCGCTTCGCCGTCACCGACGTCGGCATGAGCGTGCACCGCCACGCGCAGACCATGCTGGCCGAGGCGCAGGCGGCGAGGGAGGTGGTGGACCGGCTCAGCGCCGAGCCGCGCGGCGTGGTGCGCGCCAGCGTCCCGGTCTCGCTGGCGCAGATGCAGCTGCCCAAGCTGCTGCCGAAGTTCCTCGACCTGTACCCGAAGGTGCGGCTGCAGCTCAACATCAGCAACCGCCGCGTCGACCTGATCAACGAAGGCTACGACGTCGCCCTGCGCGTGCGCTCGCGGCTGGACGACGACGGCAGCCTGGTCATGCGCAGCTTCGGCCAGGTGCAGGAGCTGCTGGTGGCCAGTCCCAGGTACCTGGACCGCGCCGGCCGGCCCAAGGACCCGGACGAACTGGCCAACCACGTCACCTTGAGCATCAACGAGGACGAGGCGCGCCAGCGCTGGGAACTGCATGGCCCCAATGGCGAGGTGCGCCGGGTGGACCTGCAGCCGCGCGTGGCCGGATTCGACTTCCCGCTGCTGCAGTCCATGGTCAAGGACGGCTTCGGCATCACCATGCTGCCGGAGACGGTGTGCGCCGAGGCCGTGCGCAACGGCGAGCTGGAGGTGGTGCTGCCGGAATGGTCGCTGCCGCAGGGCATCTGCCACGCCGTGTTCGCCTCGCGCCGCGGCCTGTTGCCGGCGGTGCGGGTGTTCATCGATTTCCTGGCCGAGTACCTGCCGCCGCAGCTGGAGGCCTCGCGCCTGGACTGCGACGGTGCCTGCCAGCGCGCCAAGGAGCAGATCCGCGCCTCGCGCGCCAGCGCCATGGTGGTGGAGGCGGGCTGAATTCGCCCGCGCGGCATGCGAGAATGCGCCTCCGCCACGCATCGGGCGGCGCCACGGGCACAGGGTGCAAGGCCCCGTGCCGCATATGGAGAGATGGCCGAGCGGTTTAAGGCACCGGTCTTGAAAACCGGCGAAGGGTCAAACCTTCCGTGGGTTCGAATCCCACTCTCTCCGCCATCCATTCCATTCCGCCAGCTGACCGTCGGTCGGATGGACTCCTGCGGCCAGAGCCCGGGCGAGGCTGCGTGGGATGGCGCATCGGAGTGTGGCCTGCGGTAAGCGGAAGCATGTGTTCCACTTGGCGGATCCCGCAGCCTGGAGGCAGAGACGATGGAGAAGATGGGCACGGTCCTTGCCGCCCTCGATCTGGAGGCCGGCAGCGACGTGGTGCTGGCGCGGGCGGTGCAGCTGGCAACCGCGCATGGGGCCGCGCTGGTCGTATTGCACGTGATCGAGGCGGAACCGGTGTTGCCGGCTGCGGCCCACATGAATCTCACCCAGGGCGAATTGCGGGCCCAGCTCGAGCAGCAGGCGATTGCGGTGCTGGAAGCGAAACTGATCGAGAACCATCGGACAAGACAAACCGAGGTGCACGTGGCGTTCGGGCCGCCGCACGAGGTCATAACGCATGCGGCGCGCGAGCGGCACGCGGATGTCGTGGTGATCGGGCCGGGCAAGGGCCGGACGCTCAAGGACAGGATGCTGGGCTCGACGGCCGACCGGGTCGTCCGGACATCCGCTGCGCCAGTCCTGGTCGTCAGGAAGGCTTCGGCAGAGCCGTATCGGCGCATGGCCGTCGCCATCGACGGTTCGCCGCCGTCGGAAAGGGCGTTGGCGAAAGCGCGCAAGCTGGCCCCGGACGCGGCCATCCAGCTGGTGCAGGCCGTCGATATCCCGCTTCCGTTCCGGCAGGCGATGATGCGCGCCGGGACGTCGCAGGCCGAGGTGGATCGCTACCGCGCGATGCGGATCGGCAAGGCGCGCGAGGATCTCTCCGCGTTGCGGAGCGATGTCCTGGGAGGGAAGGGGCCCTCGGTCCGCGTGCTCGACGGCGAGCCCGGGCCCGCGCTGGTGCGCCTGTCCAGAGGATCGCGCATCGACCTGCTGGCGCTGGGATCGCAGGGGCGGGGCGCCGCCATGCAGGCGCTTCTCGGCAGCGTCGCCCGGCGGGTGCTGGGCGAGGCCGCCTGCGACGTGCTGGTCGCGCCCGGCCGGCAATGACCGGAACCGTCGCCCGGAGTCCGCTCCGGAGGGACCGTCAGAGCGGGCTGCGCAGGATCGCGGCGAGCGGCTTCTGGTCGGGCATCTCGTCCTTGCGCGCGCCGAACACCCTGGCGCCCGAGTGCAGCGCACGGCCGGCGATCTCGTCGACGACACCGTAGTTGCGGGCATCGCCGCTCTCGTCGAAGGTCACGGCACCGGTTTCCTCGTCCACGCTGCCGTTCACCACGTTGTCGATGTCGATCAGCAGCTGCTCGATGTTGCCGAACGTCGCCGCCCGGGCGGCATCGGAGATGTCGGTGGTGGCGCGGCGCTGGCCCTTGCGGGTGTCGAACAGGGCGCGGAAGTCCGCGATCTGCTTTTCGTAGTAGGCATCGAGGATCGGGCGCGCGGCCGTTGCGAGGTCGGCATCGCTGGTGCGGTCGTGGCTTCCGCTGATCGCCTGCGGCAGGACCGGGATGGAACCCACGGCGCGGAAGATGGCCTCCACCGGCTGCGTGGCAGCGAGGATCACGGGCAGATCGCTGCCGGCGAGAAACGGACGCAAGGCGGCATCGACCTTGCGCGCATATTGCGCCAGGCGGGTCTTCTGGCCCTCGCTGCCCTGCACGCGCCCGCTTGGCGAACGCTCGTTGATGGTGGACTTGTACACGGCGCTGGCCGCGTCCTTGGGCAGGTCGGGGACCTTCACCGTCGTCGCCGGCAGGTCGGACGAGATCTCGACCAGCCGCACCGCGTTCTCCGAGATCGCCAGCACATAGGCCGCATGCGGGAAGGTGATGGAGCGGATCAGCGGCTTGAGGTGGAAACGATCCGACACCTCCACCATCTCGCTCAGCCTGTTGGCCAGCCGGCAGGTGCGCAGCGAATCCGGCGTGGCGAAGACGGCGAGGCTGTGCGCCTGGAAGCGCCAGAACTCCTCGTCGTCGGCGAGATCGTCCAGGTGTTCCTGCAGCGCCGCCAGCCTGCGCTTGTCGGTCCCGGCCTCGTGTAGCTGCCTGACCGCCTCCTTCGCGAGGTTGGAAAGGGCGATCCGCGATTGCTGGATGTCCTGGGTGATCGGCGTCGTCGGCAGATAGATCGATACGCACACATCCGCACGCAGCGCGTTCAGCGTGTCCAGGTCGCGGGGTGTCGGGATGTCGATGTAAAGCGTGCGGCAGCTCCTTACGGTCGATGGATCACGTGGGGTCCAGGGCCTTGTGCGCGGTGTCGCCGCGTGGCCGGAACCTGTTTCGTCCGGCGATTGGAAGGCGCCTTCATGCTGGCGGCAGGCCCGCTCCCCGGGGCACCTCGGCCCTCGTCCGGCGGGGTGCGCAATGCTGCGGTGGGTTCAGGGAGCCTGTTGCCTCGAACATGAACCTGCGTTGTATGGTGTGCCCGCCAAGGGACTGGCACCCGTCATCGAACACCGCCAAAGGCGCTGCAAATGCCGGGCCCAGGCGGCGCCCCGGCCCGCCGCCCGGGCCGGATCAGCGCGGAATGGCCGCCACTCCCGGTAGCGCGGGGAATGCCCGCTGGATGCAGTCGCCGCGCTCGCAGACGCGGCAGCCGGGACCGATCGGCGTGACGGAGCGCGGGTTATCCAGCTCCAGCCCATCGGAATAGACCAGGTGGCCGGCATGGCGCAGGTCGCAGCCCAGGCTGACGGCGAAGGTCTTGCGCGGCTTGCCGTAGCCGGCCGGGCCGCTGCTGACCTGGCGGGCGATCCAGAAGTGGCGGCGACCGTCGGGCATGCGCGCGACCTGGGTGAGCACGCGGCCGGGCTGGTTGAAGGCCTCGTAGACGATCCACAGCGGGCACGAGCCGCCGACGTGCGAGAAGTGGAAGTCGGTGGCAGAGTGCCGCTTGGACACGTTGCCGGCACGGTCCACGCGCATGAAGAAGAACGGCAGGCCGGGATCGCTGCGGCGGTGCAGGGTGCTGAGGCGGTGGCAGATCGCCTCGAAGCCGACCCCGAAGTGCTGCGCCAGCCATTCGATGTCGTAGCGGCTTGCGGCGGCACAGCGCAGGAACTCGCCGTAGGGCATCACCAGCGCGCCGGCGAAATAGTTGGTCAGGCCGATGCGGGCCTGGGCGATGCGTCCGGCGTCGTCGAAGCCGGCCTTGGCGATCAGGCCATCGATCAGTTCGCCCTGCTCCAGCAGGGCCAGCTGCGCGGCCATCTGGAACGCCTGCTGTCCCGAGCGCAGGTAGCCGGGCAGGCGCAACACGCGCGACCGGGCGTCGTAACGGCGCTTGCCGTCGGCGGCGGGGGCATCGCCGTCGTCGACCAGTTCGGTGAGCACGCCGTGCCGGTCGAGCAGGCGCTGGCGGATGCGCGGGGCCACCTGGCCGACCACGAAGCCCTGCTCGCGGAACAGCGCTTCGGCCAGGTCGTCGAGTTCGGCGACGTGGTTCTGCCGCCGGTTGAAGTAGTCGCGGACCTGGTCGCCGGCATCGGCCGCCGGGGCCGAGGGCAGGGTGTCGCCCAACTGCAGGGCCAGGGCGTCGGCGCGCTCCTTGTTGGCGCGCTGGGCGCGGTGCAGGTCGACCAGCAGGTGGGCGATGTCGGGGAAGTTGCCGGCCAGCGACTTCAGCTCGGCCGCCAAGGCGCCGTCCTGCCCCAGGTCGGCCATCACGTCGCGCAGCTGGATGGCCAGCGCCGCGGTGTCGCCTTCCTCGAACAGGCCGGGCTGGACACCGAACAGGGCCTCGATGCGGAACTGCACGGCCACGGTCAACGGGCGCTGGTTGCGCTCGATCTGGTTCAGGTAGCTGGGCGAGATGCCCAGCGCCCGCGCCAGCGCGGCCTGGTTCATGCCCTGGCGCTGGCGCAGCCGCTGCAGCCGCGCGCCGATGTGGCGCTTGCCGGTATTCATGATTCGCATTCTTCGCAAAAGCTTGCGCGATCTTCGCACGATTAAGCATTTCCCTGCATTTGCATGCGGATGCAGATGCGAATAATGCGAACTCCTGTGCACCCCGTGAGTCATGCCATGACCGAGACACCCCGCATTCCCTTGCTGATCGACGGCCAGTTCGTCGCCTCGCAGACCGACCAGTGGCGCGATGTCGTCAACCCCGCCACGCAAGAGGTGCTGGCGCAGGTGCCGTTCGCCACCGTGGACGAGGTGGGCGCCGCCGTCGCAGCCGCACAGGAGGCCTTCAAGACCTGGCGCAAGACCCCGATCGGCACCCGCGCGCGCATCTTCCTCAAGTACCAGCAGCTGATCCGCGAGCACATGGGCGAGCTGGCGGCGATCCTCACCGCCGAGCAGGGCAAGACCCTGCCCGACGCCGAGGGCGACGTGTTCCGCGGCCTGGAGGTGGTCGAGCACGCCGCCGCGATCGGCAACCTGCAGCTGGGCGAGCTGGCCAACAACGTCGCCACCGGCGTGGACACCTACACGCTGCTGCAGCCGCTGGGCGTGTGCGCCGGCATCACCCCGTTCAACTTCCCGGCGATGATCCCGCTGTGGATGTTCCCGATGGCCATCGCCACCGGCAACACCTTCGTGCTCAAGCCGTCCGAGCAGGACCCGATGGTGACCATGCGGCTGGTCGAGCTGGCGCTGGAGGCGGGCATCCCCAAGGGCGTGCTCAACGT
>JAFADB010000158.1 GCA_023425225.1 Pseudomonadota bacterium | reverse complement strand
GCGGCGCGGTATCCTGCGCGCCGCGAAATCGGATTCGAGGTGGTCGTGGCGGCAGTCAAGCGCGGGTGTCTGGCAGTGGTGGCGGTGATGCTGCTGCTCGTGCTGGTGGCGGCCGGTGCGGGCGCCTGGGCCTGGAGTCACTACCAGCAGTTCGCCGACGCGCCGGTCGCCACCGGCCAGCCCAGCGTGGTGATCGCCTCCGGCGACTCGCTCAAGACGGTCGTGCGCAAGCTGCGCGAGGCCGGTGTCGATGCCGGACACGATGTGGAATGGCAGCTGCTGGCCCGCCAGCTCGGCGCCGCCGGCAGGCTCAAGGTCGGCGAGTATGCGCTGCAGCCGGCGCCCAGCCCGCGCGAGCTGCTGCTGCGCATGCGCGATGGCCGGGTGATCCAGTACCGCTTCACCGTGGTCGAAGGCTGGAACATCCGCCAGTTGCGCGCCGCGCTGGATGCGGCCACGCCGCTGCTGCACGAGACTTTGGAGCTGGACGATGCCGCGCTGATGCAGGCGCTGGGCTTCCCCGGCCAGCATCCGGAAGGCCGCTTCCTGCCGGAGACCTATCTCTACCAGCGCGGCGATTCCGACCTGGACCTGCTGCGCCGCGCGCATGCGGCGATGGACAAGGCGCTGGCCGAGGCCTGGGCCGCACGCGCGCCCGACCTGCCGCTGGAAACGCCCGAGCAGGCGCTGATCCTGGCCTCGATCGTCGAGAAGGAGACCGCGCTGCCGGCCGAGCGGCCGCAGATCGCCGGCGTGTTCGCACGCCGGCTCAAGCTGGGCATGAAGCTGCAGACCGATCCCACGGTGATCTACGGGATCGAGAACTACGACGGCAACATCCGCAAGCGCGACCTGGTCACCGACACGCCGTACAACACCTATACCCGCACCGGGCTGACGCCGACCCCGATCGCCATGCCCGGGCGCGACGCGCTGCGCGCGGCGGTCGCCCCGGCCGAGGGCAGCAGCCTGTACTTCGTCGCCGTCGGCGACGGCTCCGGCGCGCACGTGTTCAGCGACAGCTACGCCGAGCACACTGCCGCGGTGGCGCGCTACCTGCAGCGCTTGCGCCAGGCCCCGGCCGAGGCCCGGCCATGACCCCGGCGCTGCTGCGGCACCCGCGCTTCATCAGCCTGGAAGGCGGCGAAGGCGCCGGCAAGACCACCGCCATCAATGCCATCCGCGACTGGCTGCAGTCGCAGGGCCACGACGTGGTGCTGACCCGCGAGCCCGGCGGCACGCCGCTGGCCGAGCGCATCCGCGAGCTGGTGTTGGGCGGCGCGCCCGCGCTGGAGGTCGAGGAACCGCTGGCGCCGGAAACCGAGCTGCTGCTGGTGTTCGCCGCGCGTGCCCAGCACGTGCGCGAGGTGGTGCGCCCGGCACTGGCGCGCGGCGCCTACGTGGTCAGCGACCGCTTCACCGATTCCAGCTATGCCTATCAGGGCGCCGGTCGCGGCCTGGACACGCAGTGGATCGCCGACCTGGAGCGGCGCGCGGTCGGCCTGCTGCCCGGCCTGACCCTGCTGCTGGACGTGGACGTGCGCGTCGGCCGCGCCCGCGCCAGCGGCCGCGACCTGTGGCCGGACCGCATCGAGAACGAGCGCGACGATTTCTTCGAGCGCGTGCGCGAGGCCTTCCGCCAGCGCGCGCACGACGATCCCGGGCGTTTCCGGGTGATCGACGCCGGCCAGCCGCCGGCCGGCGTGGCCGCCGACGTCGCCGCGCAGGTGGCCGCCTTCGTCGCCCGCGGGGAGACGGCATGAGCGCGGCGTTCTCGCCTTGGCAGCAGCGCGCCTACGACCAGACCGTGGCCGCGCTCGATGCCGGCCGCCTCGGCCACGGCCTGCTGATCTGCGGACCGGCCGGGCTGGGCAAGCGCGAGGTCGCGCTGCGGCTGGCTACGCACGTGCTGGAGCAGGGCGAGGATGCGGCCACGCGCGCGCGTCACGCGCAGCTGATCGCCGCCGGCACCCATCCGGACCTGCAACTGGTGTCGTTCGTCCCCAACCAGAAGGGCGACAAGCTGCGCACCGAGATCGTCATCGAACAGGTGCGCGCGATCTCCGAGAAGCTGGCGCTGACGCCGCAGTACGGCGTGGCGCAGGTGGTGATCGTCGATCCGGCCGACGCCATCAACCGCTCCGCCTGCAACGCGCTGCTCAAGACCCTGGAGGAGCCGTCGCCCGGCCGCTACCTGTGGCTGATCAGCGCGCAGCCGGCGCGCCTGCCGGCGACCATCCGCAGCCGCTGCCAGCGGTTGGAATTCAAGCTGCCGCCACGCGCCGAGTCGATGGCCTGGCTGCTGGCGCGCGGCTACCCGGAAGCGGCCGCCGCCGAGGCGCTGGACGCCGCCCGCGGCCATCCCGGGCTGGCCGACCAGTGGCTGCGCGAGGACGGGTTGGCGTTGCGGCGGCAGGTGATCGCCGACCTGGAGCAGGTCGCGGCCGGCCGCGCGGGCGTGGTCGAGGTGGCGCAGCGCTGGACCGGCGACGAGCATGCCGAGCTGCGCCTGTGCCATGCTGCCGACCTGGCCCTGGCCCAGGCTTCCGACGGCGGCTTGACCGATCCGGTGCGTTTGCACAAGCTGGCGGCCTGGTTCGACCAGGCCAACCGCACCCGCGATCTGCTGCGTACCACCGTGCGCAGCGACCTGGCGGTGACCGAGTTGCTGCTGGCCTGGCGCGAAGGAAACCGCAAGGCCGGCGTGGCGAAAGCAGGAGTGTCGAGAATGGAGCAGGGGAACAGACGATGAGCGCCACCAATGCCCGCCAGGGCATTCTTTCGCTGGCCGTGCGCGACAATGCCGCGCTGTACAACGCCTACATGCCGTTCGTGAAGAACGGCGGCATCTTCGTGCCCACGCCCAAGCGCTACTTCCTCGGCGACGAGGTGTTCCTGCTGCTCACGCTGCCCGACTCCAGCGACCGCCTGCCGGTGGCCGGCAAGGTGGTGTGGGTGACGCCGCTGGGCGCGCAGGGCAACCGCACCGCCGGCATCGGCGTGCAGCTGGCCGAGGGCAGCGAGGGGGAGGCGATCCGCAACCGCATCGAGACCCTGCTGGCCGGCGCCCTCAACAGCGAGAAGCCGACCCAGACGATGTGATGGCGTTGACGCGCCGCGCCGCTGCTATATAATGCGCGGCTCGCAACACGGGCGGTTAGCTCAGCGGTAGAGCATTGCCTTCACACGGCAAGGGTCACAGGTTCGATCCCTGTACCGCCCACCAAGCGAAACGACGAAAACCCCTGCTTTCCAGGGGTTTTTTGTTGTCCGTAATTTCCGGGTGCGGTCGGCGCGATGCGGGCCCCGGCCCGGGCGCGGTGCCGGCCGCGGCGGCTGGCGGCGCCGGGCGCCGCCGGTGGCAGGTCAGTCGAGCACGCCGTGTGCGAGGAAGCGGTTCTCGCCGTTGACGATCGGGCCGGCCAGCGTGTCCGGCAGCACCTCGTCCAGGGCCAGCGAGTACGGCTGGGCCAGGTGCGCCTCGTGCTGTTCGGCGCTGTCCCAGCGCTCGATCAGCACGTAGGTCTGCGGCGTCCTGGTGTCGCGGTAGATCTCGAACACCGCGTTGCCCGGCGCCGCCCGTGCGTGCGGGAACACGTCGCGCCAGGCCTGCAGGAAGGTCTCCTCGGCCTCGGGCTTGACCTTCAGCACCACCAGCACGTCGCGCGAGGTCGCCGGATCGGCGGGCGCACGGCGGCTGGCGGCGCCGGAAGGCTGCACCTCGACCAGTTCGCGGGTTTCCGATGCCTGGGCGCCGGTGGACTGCACCGCCTCGATCACCGCCTTCAGGTTCGGCTGCTGCATGTGCGTGTCGATCGCGGCCTGGTCCTTCCAGCGCTCGAACAGCAGCAGCGTCGGCGTGCCGTCCTCCGGGCGGAACACCTCGAAGGAAACGTTCCCCGGCTCCTGGCGCGAGGCGCGCACGTTCGCCTCCATGACCGGGACGAAGGTCTCGTAGGCGGCCGGCGACAGCGCGATGGTGCTGAACAGCGCGATGTCCTGCGCCTCGGCGACGTCGGCCGGCGCCGTGGACTCGGTCGCGGCCGTCGGCGGGGTGGTGGCGGTGCCCTGCTCGGGACCGGAGCAGGCGGCCAGCAGGGCCAGCGAGGTCGCGGCGGCGAGGACAGGAAGGCGCGGCAATCGGGTCATGGGCAAGCTCCTGGGTGGGGGAAGGGAAGGGACTGCGCTGATGCGGTTCGGTGCAGGGCGCCGGCAATCGGCGGGGGAACGTTTGGATACTCGGATTCCATCTGCGACATGTCCTCGGCCTCATTTCCCGCCATTGTCGGGACACCGGTGGCCCGGGATCGCCGCCGCCGGCGCTCGATCGCCGACGGTCCGCTCGGAGCGGCCGAGCCACACCGCCACTCCCAGCGCCGCGGTCGACAGCAGCGCCGCGGCCCAGTTCGGCGATGCCAGCCCGAAGCCGTGCGCGATCACGAAGCCGCCGAACGCGGCACCGATGGCGTTGCCGAGGTTGAACATGCCGATGTTGACCGAGGAGGCCAGGTTCGGCGCGCCGGCGGCACCGGCCTTCTCCATCACCAGCTTCTGGATCGGCGAGACGGTGGCGAAGCCGAAGGCCGCCATCAGGAACACGCAGATCGCCGAGGCGACCTGGCTGCCGGCCAGGAAGTAGAACGCCAGCAGCACCAGCGCCTGGCCGGCCAGGGTGGCGTAGAGCACCGGCATCAGCGCGCGGTCGGCGAGCTTGCCGCCGGCGAGGTTGCCGAGGAACAGGCCCAGCCCGAACAGGAACAGGATGCCGGTCACGCCGTGTTCGCCGAAGCCGGCGACCTCGCGCATCATCGGGGCGATGTAGGTGATCGAGGTGAAGAACGCCGCCGGCCCGAGCACGGTGATCGCCATCGACATCAGCACGCGCCGGTCGGCGAAGGCCGCCAGTTCGCGCGCCAGGCGCGGGGCGTCGCGGCGTCCGCTGTCGCCCGGGACCCAGGCCAGGATCGCCAGCGCCGTCGCCACGCCGATCACGGCGATCGCGTAGAACGTGGCGCGCCAGGACACCACCTGGCCGAGCCAGGTGCCGGCCGGGATGCCGACGAGATTGGCCAGGGTCATGCCGGTGAACATCAGCGCGATGGCGGTGGCGCGCCGTTCCGGCGCCACCAGTGCGCTGGCGATGATCGCGCCGATGCCGATGAAGGCGCCGTGGGTCATCGAGGTGATCACCCGCCCGGCCAGCGCCCAGCCGAACGAAGGCGCCACGGCGGTGACCAGGTTGCCGAGCACGAACACGCTGGTCAGCAGCACAAGCATGGTCTTGCGCGGCACCCGGCTGCCGAGGATGACCACGGCCGGGGCACCGACGAACACGCCCAGCGCGTAGCTGGTGGCGAGGTTGCCGGCCAGCGCCACCGAGATGCCGAACTCGTTCGCCACCAGCGGCAGCAGCCCGGCGATGACGAATTCGGTGACGCCGATGGCGAAGGTGCCCAGCGCCAGCGCCCAGATCGCCGGCGGCATGCGTGTGCCGCGTGCGGGAGGGGAGGCGGTGTGCGTCGTGCCGGCGGCGGCCGGGCGGGAGGCTCCGTCACTCATGCGATCGCGCCACCGCCATCGACCAGCACGGTCGAACCCGTGGCATAGGGCGTGGCGGCCAGGAACAGCACCGCGTTGGCGATGTCCTGCGGCTGCCCCATCGCCCGCGCGGGCAGCGTGGCCGCGGCCTTGTCGTACATGGCCTGGCGCGCGGCCTCGTTCATCCCGCTCCACAGCGGGGTGGCGATCATGCCCGGCGAGACGGTGTTGACGCGGACCTTGTGCGGCGCCAGCTCCAGCGCCAGGCCACGGCCCAGCGACTCCAGCGCGGCGTTGATCGCGCCCTGCAGCACCCAGTTGCCCGGACGCACGCTGAGGAAGCCGGAGATGAAGGTCAGCGTCCCGCGCTCATTGATCCTGGCCGCGCGCGCCACCCGGTAGGCGCCCCAGAACTTGCTCTGCATGGCCTGGTACGCGTCCTCCAGCGGCAGCGTGCGCACCGGTCCGCCCGGCGTCTGCGCGGCGCTGACGACGATGTGGTCGAAGCTGCCGGCGCCGGCGAAGAACGCCTCCACCGCCGCGTCGTCGGTGGTGTCCAGCACCGCCGTTTGCACGCCATGGCCGATGCGGCCGGCGGCGGCATCCAGCTTGGCCTGGCTGCGCGAGGCGATGGTGACCTGCGCGCCGGCCTCGGCGAACGCCTTGGCGACGGCCTCGCCGATGCCCGAGCTGCCGCCGACGACGAGGGCGCGTTGTCCGGAAAAGGAATGCGTCATGGTGCTTGCTCCAGTTTCATGTTGATACGTTCGTGCCGCGCAGGAGCCGGGCCGCCGCGATCCGCGCGTACGCCCGGCCCGCGGACCGCATGTGCGTGGCAACCCGATCCGGGCGCCGGCGAGCCGGGCGGCACCTGAGCGGCCGCTTCGCCGGCGATGCCATGGATGGCGTCGCGCTGCTTCCAGGCGCGGGACATGCATTCTCGCTCAGCCGCTCTCCGGCCGCGCCGTCATCTGCCCCCGCCGATGCCGGCGCAACGCTCTGCATTCCGGCCTCGGCGCCGGCCGGCGCCGTGCTTCATGCCGGGCGCTCCTGCCGGGACGCCGTGGATGGCGACGGTCGCCCGTCCCGCTCCGCTTGCTCGAGCCGGCGCTGCCAGCGCCCCAGGCCGCCACCGACGCCGGCCCACACCAGCGCGATGGCCGCGCCGATGAACATCGCCAGCGCCGGGTGCTCGCCGATCAGGTCCAGGCCGCGCTTGACCCAGCCGCTGACGGCATCGCCGCCGCGGTAGACCACCGTGTCGATGAAGTTCTTGGCCTTGTACTTCTGCTCGGCCGGCATGACCGTGTAGAGCATCTCGCGGCCGGGCCGCACCAGCGCGTACTCGCCCACGCGGCGCACCACCATGACCACCACGAACACCGCGAACACCGGCGCCAGTGCCAGCCACAGGAAGCCGGCGGCGATCGCCAGCGCCGGCACCGTCAGCAGCACGCCCACGCCCAGCTTCTTGGCGATGCGGCCGGTGAAGAAGAACTGGGTCAGCAGCGACAGCGTCTGCACCACCGTGTCGATCAGGCCGAACACCTGGGTCTGGCGGGTGCGGTCGGGGAAGTACTCGGCGACCATCTTCGCCTGCTCGAAGTACAGGAACGTCGTGACGCTGGCCAGCAGCACCACGAACGCGGCGATGCCCAGCAGGTAGGGCGACTTGAACACCGCGGTGGCACCGGCGAACGGATTGCCGCCCAGCGGCCGGCGGCGTTGCTGCTCGCTGCTGTCGGCGATGCTGCCGGCCGGCAGCGGATTGCGGTCGCGCCAGGCGTGCAGCCAGACCGCGGCGTCCGCGCTGACGGCCAGCAGCGCCGCCGACAGCACCAGCAGCCCGGCATGTCCCAGCGGTGCCACCAGCACGGTGCCGAGGATCGGGCCGGCCAGCCCGCCCAGGCTGGCGCCGCCGGCGATCAGCGCGAACAGGCGCTTGGCCTCGGTGGTGGCGAACACGTCGGCCAGCACGCTCCAGGCCAGCGAGATCGCCAGCATGTTGAACACCGACAGCCAGATGTAGAACGCGCGCGCGGCCCACACGCTGTCCGGCGACCATGCCAGCCCGGCGGCGAAGCCGAGCAGGTTCAGCACAAAGAACGCATAGGTCCACGGCACGATCCGCCGCCGCGAGACCCTGGAGGCCAGCCAGCCGAACAGCGGCAACGCCACCAGGGTGGCGACGAAGGTGCCGGTGAACAGCCACTGCAGGTTCTCCACGCCGCCGGCCACGCCCATGGTCTCGCGCACCGGCCGCAGCATGAAGTAGCCGGCGAACAGCAGGAAGAACATCACCAGCCCGGCCGCCACCGCCGGTGCCTCGCCCGGCGCCACGTCGAACAGGCGCGAGACCAGGCGCACGAAGGCGTTGCCGTTCGATGGGCGCGTGTTCATCGCGGCGGCCTCAGGCGAACAGCGCGATCAGGGACTGGCGCTGTTCCTCGGTCAGGTCCGGGCCATGGCCGGCCAGCAGCTGGTCGCTCTGGCGCTCGGGCTTGCCGGTGGCCGGGATCACCGCCGTGACCGCCGGATGACTCAGCGCGAACTTGAGGAACGCCTGCGACCAGGAGGTGATGCCGGCCTGCGCGGCCCAGGGCGGCAGCGCCTTGCCCTGCACCTGCGAGAACAGCTTGCCGTCCTCGAAGGCGCGGTTGATCAGCACCGCCACGCCCAGCTCCTGCGCCACCGGGAACACGGTCCGCTCGGCGTTGCGCGAGACCACCGAGTAGTTGACCTGCACGAAGTCCGGCTTGACCGCGCGCACCACCTGGGCCAGTTCGTCGTGGCCGCTGTCCACGTAGTGGGTCAGGCCGGCGTAGCGGGTCTTGCCCTGCGCCTTGAGTTCCTCGATCAGCGCGAACTGGGTGCGCCAGTCCTGCAGGCTGTGCACCTGCAGCAGCTCGACCTTGTCGGTCCTGAGCAGCTGCAGCGAGCGCTGGAACTGCGCCAGCCCGGCCTCGCGCCCGGTGGCGCCGATCTTGGTGGCCAGGAACGTGCGCGGCCGCAGCTGCAGTTCTGCGAGCAGGTCGCCGATCACCCCTTCGGCGCTGCCATAGCCGGGTGCGGTGTCGATCAGCGTGGCGCCGCCGGCGAAGAAGCGCCGCAGCACTTCCTTCAGCGGATCGCGTTCGGCGGCGCCGGTGCCGACATCGAAGCTGCCCGAACTGCCCATGCCGATCACCGGCAGGCGTTCGCCGCTGGAGGGAATGGGGCGGGTCTGAAGGGCGTCGGCGCTGGCCGGGGCCGCGGCCAGGGACAACGACGGACGGGCGAAGGCGAGGCTCGCGGAAGCCAGTGCAAGGCCTGAGAGGAAGCGACGGCGGGACGGCATGGGGCGCACTCCTTGGGTCGGAAAGGCTTTGCAGGCAGTCTATATTGGCTATTGGCGTCAATAATTGACGAGCAAGTTAATGATCTATTGCCTTTTCGGGTAACAAAAATGGCCATCGACGACCTAGTCCCGTTGCGATTGTTCGTGAGCGTGGTGGAAGCCGGATCGCTGTCCGCGGCGGCGCGTGCCGCCGGGATCACGCTGCCGGCGGCGAGCCGCAGGCTGCGCCACCTGGAGGCCTGCCTGGGGGTGCGGCTGCTGCAGCGGACCACGCGCCGCCAGTCGCTGACCGAGGAGGGCGAACTGCTCTACCGGCGCGCGCTGCAGGTGCTGGCCGACCTGGAGCAGGTCGAGCAGCAGCTGTCCCGGCACAGCGCGACCGTCTCGGGGAGCCTGCGGGTGACCGCGCCGCTGGCGCTGGGGCGGCGGCGGATCGCGCCGCTGCTGGCGGACTTCAGCGCCCTGCATCCGGGCTTGCAGGTGCAGCTCGACCTCACCGACACGGTGCTCGACCTGGTGGAGTCCGGGACCGACGTGGCCATCCGCTTCGGCGGGCTGGACGACTCGTCGTACATCTCGCGGCCGCTGGCGCCCAACCATCGCGTGCTGTGCGCGTCGCCGGCCTACCTGCAGCGCAACGGCGTGCCCACCCATCCGACCGAGCTGCTCGCCCACCGCTGCCTGCACATGGGGCTGCAGGCGCAGGCCGACTGGCGCTTCGAGGGCGAGGAGCCGGTGACGGTGCGGATCGTCGCGCGGCTGGCGGCCAACGACGGCGAGGTCGTGCACCGCTGGGCGCTGGATGGCCATGGCATCGCGCGCAAGTCCATCTGGGACGTGGCCGAGGACCTGGAAAGCGGACGGCTGGTGCAGGTACTGGCCGGGTATCCGATTCCCGCCGCACCGCTGCATGCGGTCTATCCGCACAGCCGCCACCTGGCCCCGCGCGTGCGCACCTTCCTCGATTACCTGGCCGCGCATCTGGGCCAGCCCGGATGATGCGGAACCGGCCGACGCCCCGGCGGGGCTGGCATCGACGGCATTCTTGTTCCCGGGCGCATTCCGCACCCGCTCGCCTGCCGGTCGGGTGCTGGCGACTGGCGCGGAGACGAAGACGCAGGCCGAAGACCGTCGTCTTCCTCATGGCCGGCGGCGGTGCGGCTCGCCGGCCGGTCAGCCCTGTCTCTTGAGCGCCGGGGTGTTGCCCAGCTTCTCGATCGTGCCGCCGTCGCGTTCGAACTTCTTCAGGTCGGCATCGATGCGCTCGTGGGTGAGCGCCGTCCTGGCTGGCGTGCGGTCGCTGCGCGGGAACGGGGTGTTGGCCTTGTTGCGGGCAATGGTCATCGGGAACGCTCCTGCCGGTCAGTACATCGTGATGGGGATGCCGCGGTTCCTCTGGTCTTCGTAGCTGCTGCGCACCTCGCGGCAGTAGGGGCCGGCCATGACGAAGCGCCGGCAGGTGTCCGGGCGCGTTTCGTAGATGGAGCAGCGCATGCTGGACGGGTCGATCGCCACGCACCAGCCTTCCTCGTCGCGCGCCATGATCGTCCAGCCTTCGGCCGTGCGATGGGTGAGATGGGCCGGGATGCTGTCTTCGGGCTGCACGACCACCAGCAGGCGGCAGCACACGGCGTCGCAACTGTGGCAATGCGGTCGTTGGGATGTCGCTTCGGAAGGGCGAGGGGGCAAGAGATCCTGATGTCGCCCCGAAGGGCTTGCTGGGAAGGGGGGGTGAACGGCGGCGCGACTGTCGTGGAAGCGGCGTCAGCCGCGATGGCGCCTGGACTGGAGGGTTCGCCCGGCGGGCATCGCCGCTGACGCGGCTCCCGCAAGGGCGATCGGGCGAGCGGCTGCAAGGCGACGCGCACAGTCCATGCTACACCCCGGATGTTGTTTCCCCGTATGCATCGCCGCGGTCGCAGGCCATGGCGCCGGTACGCCACAGGCCGCAGGACGTCCTGCGGCACATGGCGAATTCACGGCATTTCGCGCAGCCAGCGCCACAAGGTGGTGCGGGAAATGCCGAGCAGGCGCGCGGCGTGTTCGCGGTTGCCATCGCTGCGCCGCAGTGCCTGCCGCAGCGTCTCCGCATCGGGCTTGCGCGGTGGCGCGGCGGCGGGCGCCGGGGCGGCGGCAAGAGAGGCCCCGATGTCGGCGCCGTTCTCCAGCTCCGGCGTCCACGCCAGCAGCTGCCGCAGCGATATCGGTGCGGACTGTGCCGAGGCCGCGCGGTGGATCAGCAGGCGTTCGGCCACGTTGCGCAGTTCGCGCACGTTGCCCGGCCAGGCATGCGCATGCAGCCGTGCCAGTGCATCCGGCGCCAGCACCTGCGTGGCAGGAAGGCCGAACAGGTGGGCGATCAGCGCCTCCAGGTCCTGCGGCCGCTCGCGCAGCGGCGGGATGTGGATGCGCAGCGTGGCCAGGCGGTAGTACAGGTCGCGGCGGAAGCGGCCCGCGGCGACCTGCGCCTCCAGCGCCTGCAGGCTGGCGGCGATCACCCGCACGTCCACCGCCACCGGCTCGGTGGCGCCCACGCGCAGCACCTCGCGCTCCTCCAGCACCCGCAGCAGCCGGGTCTGCAGGCCCAGCGGCATCTCGCCGATCTCGTCCAGGAACAGGCTGCCGCCGTCGGCCGCCTCGACCAGGCCCATGCGTCCGCCGCGGCGCGCGCCGGTGAAGGCGCCTTCGCTGTAGCCGAACAGCTCGGCCTCCAGCAGCGACTCGGTGATGGCGCCGCAGTTGAGCGCGACGAAACGGCCGCGGCGGCCGCTGGCGGCATGCAGGTGGCGGGCGACCAGTTCCTTGCCGGTGCCGGTCTCGCCGCCGACCAGCACCGTGCCTGGGTGCGGCGCATACAGGGCGATGCGCTCGCGCACCTCGGCGATGCCGGGGCTGTCGCCCAGCAGCGGCTTCTCCTGGCGCGCGATGCGGCGGCTGCGGCGGCGCAGGACGGGATCGTCCGGGGCGGGGCGAGCCAGCGTCTGCGCCAGCTCGATGGCCTGCTCGAAGGCGCGCCGCACCGAGTCGGCCGAGTACAGCAGCACCCCGGGCAGGCCGGCCTGTTCGGCCAGGTCGATGGCCATGCCGGTGCCGACCACCACCTCGATGCCGGCGGCGGCCAGGTCGGCGATGCAGTGGCGCGCGTCCTCTGCGGTGACGAAGCGGCGGTGCTCGATGTCCAGCCCGAAGCTGTCCTGGAAGTGCCGGAACGAAGGCACGTCGCCGGCATGGGTGACCACGCCGATGCGCGGGGCGATGCGCCGCGCGCGCGCCAGCGCCTCCATCAGGTCGAAGCCGTTGGCCTGGATCGGCACCAGCGGCACGTCCAGCCGCGCGCGCAGGTAGGCGGCGTTGGAACCGGCCGCCACCAGCACGTCGCAGCGCTGGCGCCGCAGGCGCTGGCCGATGGCGTCCACCGCCTCGGCGAACCCCAGGTTGACCGGGGTGATGGCGGCGCGGGCATCGAACTCGGGGGTGACGTCGGCCAGCAGCGCGCTCAGGCGCGAGACGCTGACGGTCCAGATGACCGGCTTGGCGGGGTCGCGCTCGAAGGGAGGAGAGAACGGCGTGGACATGTTTCGTGTCGTTGCGTTTCGTATGGTTCAAGTGTGACATATGAAACGGAAAATGAAACGATTGTGCCCTGCGAATCAACGGGTTGCAGCTGGCACGCGTCTTGCGCAACTTGCGCAACAGGATCCACGACACACGCCGATGCCCAGCCAAGGAAACACGCCATGACCGCAGCCCCGTCCTCCGCGCCCGCCCCTGCCGGCGCCCCCGCTTCCCCGGGAGCGAAGTTCCGCGCCGCGCTGGCTGCCGAGTCGCCGCTGCAGGTGATCGGCGCCATCAACGCCAACCATGCGCTGCTGGCCCAGCGTGCCGGCTACCAGGCCATCTACCTGTCCGGCGGCGGCGTCGCGGCCGGCTCGCTCGGCCTGCCGGACCTGGGCATCAATACGCTGGAGGACGTGCTGATCGACGTGCGCCGGATCACCGACGTGTGCCCGCTGCCGCTGCTGGTGGACATCGACACCGGCTTCGGCCCGAGCGCGTTCAACATCGAGCGCACCATCAAGAGCCTGATCAAGGCCGGCGCGGCCGCCTGCCACATCGAAGACCAGGTCGGCGCCAAGCGCTGCGGCCACCGCCCGGGCAAGGAGATCGTGTCGCAGGGCGAGATGGTGGACCGCATCAAGGCCGCGGCCGATGCGAAGACCGATCCGGAGTTCTTCCTGATCGCCCGCACCGACGCCATCCAGGCCGAGGGCGTGGACGCGGCGATCGAACGCTCCATCGCCTGCGTGGAGGCCGGTGCCGACGGCATCTTTGCCGAGGCCGCCTACGACCTGGATACCTACCGCCGCTTCGTCGAGGCGGTGAAGGTGCCGGTGCTGGCCAACATCACCGAGTTCGGCGCCACCCCGTTGTTCACGCGCGACGAACTCGCCTCGGCCGGCGTGGCGATACAGTTGTTCCCGCTGTCGGCCTTCCGCGC
>JAFADB010000229.1 GCA_023425225.1 Pseudomonadota bacterium | reverse complement strand
CTGGAGGCGCAGCTCGGCGTGCGCCTGCTCAACCGCACCACCCGCCGCGTCGCCCTGACCGAGCATGGCGAGCGCTTCCTGCAGCAGGTGATGCCCGGCCTGCAGCAGATCGATGCGGCCTTCGCCGACCTGGACTACCTGCGCGGCCGTCCCTCCGGCACCTTGCGCATCAACCTGCCGGCGGTGGCCGCCGAATACCTGGTGAACCCGCACCTGCCGGAATTCCTGGTGCGCTATCCCGACGTGCGGGTGGAGCTGTTCGTCGACCGCACGCTGGCCGACATCGTCGATGGCGGTTTCGATGCCGGCATCCGCCTGGGCGAGTGCCTGGCGCGCGACATGGTGGCGGTGCCGGTTGGGCCGATGCAGCGGCAGGCGATCGTCGCCGCGCCGGAGTACTTCGCCCGCCACGGCGTGCCGCGCGAGCCGGCCGACCTGGTCGGCCACGACTGCATCCGCTACCGCCGCAGCAACGGCCGCCTCATGCCGCTGGAACTCACCCGCGACGGGCGTGATTTCGAGGTCGAGGTGGACGGCCGGCTGGTGGTCAACGACAGCGAGATCGGCCTGGACCTGCTGCGTCGGGGCGTGGGCATGGCGCAGGTGTTCGAATGGCAGGTGGCCGCCGACCTGGCCGCGGGCCGGCTGCGGCGCGTGCTCGACGACTGGATGGCGCCGTTCCCCGGCTGGCACGTGTACTACCCGGCGCGCGAGCATCTGCCGCCGAAACTGCGGGTGTTCGTCGACTACCTGCGCGAGGTGTCGCCCGCGGCCTGAGCACCGGCGCCGGCGGCGAACGCCTCGACCAGGAAATCGATGAAGCTGCGCAGCTTCGGCGCCAGGTGGTTGCGGCTGGTGTAGACCGCGTGGATGCCGATCGGCGGCAGCCGCCAGTCCGGCAGCACCCGCACCAGCGCGCCGGTTGCGATGTCGTCGCCGACCAGGAAATCCGGCTGCAGGATGATGCCCATCCCGGCCAGCGCGGCCTGGCGCAGCACGTCGCCGTTGTTGGCGCGCAGGGCGCCGCCGATGCGCACGGTGGCGTCGCCGTCGCGGCCCTGCAGCGTCCATTCGTCGCCGCCGGACCAGTAGCTGTAGGCCAGGCACTGGTGGCCGGCCAGATCGGCCGGCAGCCGCGGCGTGCCGGCCCGCGCCAGGTAGGCCGGTGCCGCGCACAGCAGCAGCTCGGCCTCGGCCAGCCGCCGCGCGATCAGCGTGGGCGAGGGTTGGCGGGCGATGCGGATGGCCACGTCGAAGCCCTCCTCCACCATGTCCACCAGGCGGTCGGACAGCGACAGGTCCAGCTCCACCTGCGGGTAGCGCTGGCGATAGGCGCACAGCAGCGGCCCCAGCCGGGCGATGCCGAAGCTCACCGGGGCGTTGATCCGCAGCAGCCCGGACGGCACCAGTGCCTGCGCGCCGACCGCCGCCTCCAGGTCGTCGAACTCGGCCAGCAACTGCACCGCGCGCTGGTAATACGTTGCCCCGGCGCTGGTCAGGCTGACCCGACGGGTGGTGCGGTTGAGCAGGCGCATGCCCAGGCGCTGTTCCAGCGCGGCGACCTGGCGGGTGACGCTGGCGGTGGAGAGGTCGAGGGCATCGGCCGCGGCGCTGAAGCCGTTGCGCTCGGCCACGGCGACGAAGACCCGCATGGCGTCCAGGGTGTCCATCTGTTTCACTCCGTGCAACAAACAATGGATTCTTAGGATATTTATCATCGAATCCGAAGGAATAGTCTATGCCCATTCCTTCCACGTATCGGAATCCCCGTCATGAATGCCATTGCCACCCCACGTCTTCCCGCCTACGGCACGGCCTTGCTGCGCATCGCCCTGGGCGTGCTGTTCCTGGTCCACGGGCTGACCAAGCTGTTCGTCTTCACCCCTGCCGGCACGGTGGGCTACTTCCAGTTGCTGGGCCTGCCGGGCGGGCTGGCCTATGTCGCCATGACCCTGGAACTGCTGCTGGGCGTGAGCCTGGTGCTGGGCGTCTACGCGCGCTGGCTGGCGTTGCTGGGTGTGCCGCTGCTGCTGGGTACCATCGTCAGCGTGCACGGCGCCAACGGTTTCAGCTTCGCCAATGCCGGCGGCGGCTGGGAATATCCGGCGTTCTGGGCGATCGCGCTGGTGGTGCAGTGCCTGCTCGGCGATGGCGCCTTTGCGCTGAAGCCTTCGGGCAAGTGATCGTTGCCGCGGTTTCTCCTTCTCCGGTTTCTCCTTCTCCCGTTCACGGGAGAAGGTGGCGCGCAGCGCCGGATGAGGGCAGTCGCCCAGGCGCAGCGACACGTTCCCTCAGGCGCCTTCCCCGCACGCGGGAGAAGGCCACGTCGCTTCCTTCCTGAATCAATCGCTGGAGACATTCCCATGTCCCGTCTTCCTTCGCTCTACATCTCCCACGGCTCGCCGATGACGGCGCTGCATCCGGGGCAGGTCGGGCCACGGCTGGCCGAGCTGGCGCAGTCGCTGCCGCGGCCGAAGGCGATCGTCGTCGCCTCGGCGCACTGGCTCGGGCGCCGGCCGCTGGTCGGCGCCGCTGCCAGGCCGCAGACCATCCACGATTTCGGCGGCTTCCCGACTGCGCTGTACGAGCTGGAATATCCCGCGCCGGGCGAGCCGGCGCTGGCGCAGCGCGTCTACCGCCTGCTGGAGCAGGCCGGCCTGCATCCGCATCTGGATGCGCAGCGCGGCCTCGACCATGGCGTGT
>JAFADB010000057.1 GCA_023425225.1 Pseudomonadota bacterium | reverse complement strand
CCGGCTTCCTCGGCACCCTGGCCCTGGGCATCAACCAGTTGCTGGACACCGTGGCCGCCGCCTCGGACGAGATCCGGCAGATGCTGGCCGCACTGGCGCGGGGCGAGCTGGATCGGCGCGTCACCGGGCAGTACGCCGGCCATTTCGCCGCGATGAAGCGCGACGCCAATGCCACCGCCGAACGCCTGGCCGAGATCGTCGGGCACATCCGCCAATGCTCGGAATCGATCAACGCCGCCGCCGGCGAGATCGCCGCCGGCAACAACGACCTGTCGCGCCGCACCGAGCAGCAGGCCGCCAACCTGGAGGAGACCGCCGCCTCGATGGAGGAACTCACCTCCACCGTGCGCCAGAACGCCGAATCGGCCCGCCAGGCCAACCAGCTCGCCCAGGGCGCCGCCGGCGTGGCCTCCAAGGGCGGCGAGGTGGTCGGACAGGTCGTCACCACCATGTCCGCCATCGAGACCTCGTCGAAGAAAATCGCCGAGATCATCTCCGTCATCGACGGCATCGCCTTCCAGACCAACATCCTGGCGCTCAACGCTGCGGTGGAGGCGGCCCGCGCCGGCGAACAGGGTCGTGGCTTCGCCGTGGTCGCCTCCGAGGTGCGCACGCTGGCCCAGCGCTCGGCCAATGCCGCCAAGGAGATCAAGGGGCTGATCGACGACTCGGTCGGCAAGGTCGCCGACGGCTCGGCGCTGGTCCACCAGGCCGGCACCACCATGGGCGAGATCGTCGCCAGCGTGCAGCGGGTGACCGACATCATGGCCGAGATCTCCGCCGCCTCGCAGGAGCAGAGCGCCGGTATCGAGCAGGTCAACCAGACCGTCACCCAGATGGACGAGACCACCCAGCAGAACGCCGCGCTGGTGGAGGAAGCCACTGCCGCCGCGCGCGCCATGGAGGAACAGGCCGGGCAATTGATCGGAGCGGTGGCGACCTTCAGGTTGCAGGCCGACCCCACTCTGCCAACTGGCATTGGCACACGCCAGCAGCCCCTTGCGCCGGTCAGATCGGCACGCCGTCCTCCTGCTGCCCGAGTGGCGGCGGCAACGGCCGAACTGACCGTAGTGGACTGGCAACCCTCCTGAGCCGCTTCGCCGCCAGGCCGGGAAGCGGAACCTCCTGCGCTGGTCCGGCGAGGTGCCCCCGGGGGCACCTCACCCGGCGCCATCAATATTCACGGCGTGCGGCCGCTATGGAAGGTATCCACGGAACCTGGGAGGGTCCTTAGCATGAGACTGCTATCTCGTCTGTCATATGCGCTGCGTGACATTCCGCTCAAGCGCAAGTTCCTGATCCAGACCCTGTGCGTCGCGGCAGGCATCGTCGCACTTGCGGTGATCGCCGCCCGCATGCAGTTCCTCGACCTGGTGAAGACCCGCCAGGCCGGCATCAGGAACCAGGTGGAAATGGCGCTGGGCGTGGTGCAGGACTATGCCGAGCGGGCCGAACGCGGCGAGATCGCCGCCGACGAGGCCCAGCGCCTGGCACTGCATGCGCTGTCGCGGATGCAGGCCAATCAGGGCGTGGACTACTTCTATGTCACCGATGAGCAACCCCGCATGCTGATGCATCCAAGCCGCGGCGACCTGATCGGCAAGCCGGTCGCCGACGTGCTCAGCGAGGATGGCAAGCGCATCTTTCCGCAGTTCGTGAAGGTGGCCAACGAAGGCGGCGGCTTCGTCGACTATGCCTGGGCCAAGCCAGGCAGCAACGGCTCCGCGCGGAAGACCTCCTACGCCGCAGGCTACAAGCCGTGGGGCTGGGTGATCGGCACCGGCATCTACCTGGACGACACCCAGTCGCAGGCCCTGGTGTTCACCGGCATCATGACGCTGGCCGGCGGTGCGCTGGCGCTGCTCTGCCTGGGCATGGGCTGGCTGATCGGCAATTCGGTGCTGATCCCCGTCGGCCGTGCGCTCGCGGCGATCAAGGGCGTATCGCGCGGCGATCTCGGCGTGCATGTCGGCCGCCATGGTCACGACGAGGTCGGCCAGATGCTGCAGGCCACCGACGAGATGGTGCACATGCTGGAACGCTTTTCCACGCAGGTGCGGCTGATGATCCGCATGCATGCCGCCGAGGACATCGGCCATCGCATGCCGGAAGACTTCCCCGGCGTCTACGCCGAACTGGCCCAGGGCATCAACACCATGATGTTCGAGCACCTGGGTGCCATCAACGACGCCATCGGCATCCTCAACGAGTACGCCAACGGCAATCTGCAACGCGATGCCCGGCGCCTGCCCGGCAGCCGCGCGGTGCTGCACGAGGCGATGGACTCGGCCAAGCGCAGCCTCGAAGCCATCAACGGCGAAATCAAGCGCCTGGCCACGGCGGCGGCGGCGGGCGACTTCAGCGAGCGTGGCGACGAGACCCGCTTCCAGCACGAATTCAAGGCCATGATCCATGACCTGAACACGATGATGGATGGCAGCGACACCAGCCTTGCCCGGCTTTCGCGGCTGCTGCAGGCCATTGCCTCCGGCGACCTGACCGTGCGCATGGAAGGCGACTTCCAGGGCGTGTTCGCGCAGATGCGCGACGACGCCAACGCCACCGCCGACCAGCTGACCGCCATCGTCGGCCGCATCCAGCAGGCCTCCACCGCCATCAACTCGGCCGCCGGCGAGATCGCCGCCG
>JAFADB010000052.1 GCA_023425225.1 Pseudomonadota bacterium | reverse complement strand
CGTAGCAGCCCGGGTTGCTGATGCGCCTGGAACCGGCGTAGGTGTCGCGGGTCAGCTCCGGCAGGCCGTAGTACCAGGCCGGATCGAAGCGGTAGTCGGCCGACAGGTCCACGATCAGCGTCTGCGGTGCGGCCTGGTCCAGCGCCTCCACGAAGGGCGCGGCCTTGCCGTTGGGCAGGGCCAGGATCACCGCGTCGGCGCCCTTGGCGGCGACCGCGGCCGGGTCGAGGTTCTCGTAGCGCAACTGCCCGGTGTAGGTATCGCTGTGGTCGGCCACGCGTTGCCCAGCCAGCTCGCGCGAGGATACGAAGGCCAGCTCGATGTCGGGATGGCCGGCGATCAGCCGGATCAGCTCGGCGCCGGTATGGCCGCGCGCGCCGACGATGCCCAGGGTGAATCGTTTGCTCATGAATGCGACTCCAGGCGGAACTGCAGGTGGCGCCTGGCCGCCGGCCATTCCGCGGCAAGGATGGAAAAGACCACGGTATCGCGCAGGCTGCCGTCGGCGTGGCGCTTGTGCGCCCGCAGCACGCCGTCCTGCTTCGCCCCCAGCCGCGCGATCGCCGCGCGCGAGGCGTGGTTGAACCAGCTGGTCTCGAACGACACGCTGGCGCAGCCCAGCATCTCGAAGGCATGGCCGAGCAACAGCAGCTTGGCCTCGCTGTTGACGCCGCTGCGCTGCGCCTGCGGTGCGTACCAGGTATAGCCGATCTTGAGGTTGGGTACCGACGGCTGCAGGTCGTAGAAGCGGGTGCTGCCGACGATGACGCCGGACGCGTCGGACACCACGAACGGCAGTGCCGTTCCGGCATCGCGCGCGGCCAGCGCCCTGGCGATGTAGTCCTCGACCGCGGCGGGCGCGGGCACGTTGGCGTACCACAGCCGCGACAGCGCGCCGTCGCCCAGCGCGATGCGCAGTCCGTCGGCATGATCCATCCGCAGCGGCTGCAGCGACACGTGCCGGCCCTGCAGGGTCGGCACGCGGCTCCAGGCCTCGGGCAGCGTTGCGGCCGTCGTCATGCTCAGCCCACCAGCGTCGCTTCGTGGCTGCCGCAGTACTGCACGCAGCGGCGGATCTGCTCGAAGTCGTCCAGCCCGCACCAGAACGCCTTCCACTTCTCCTGCTTGTAGCAGCCGTCGGAGACCGAGTAGTAGAAGATGTTGATCTGGTTGTTGTGGCGCGAGCGCCAGAACAGCTGCGGCGTCTCGGCGCGCATCACGTTCCATACCGCCCGCCCCAGGCCCTCGCCCTGCGCATCGTCGAGCACGGCGAACTTGTCCAGGTACGGCACCCCGTCCACGTCGGCGAGGATGATCGCGGTGCGGTAGTTCTCGCTGACGTAGGCGCGCAGCAGCCTGGTGCGCTCGAAGTAGTCGTCCACCAGCCTGCGGCCGAAGCTGGACTCGATCAGCCCGCGCAGCCGCGCCAGGTCCACCTGGTCCCAGGCGGTGACGCGCAGCACCCGCTCGCCACGGCGCACCAGCGTACCCGAGCCCTTGTGGGTGAACAGCTCCTTGGCCAGGTCGGCCGGCCGGGTGATCGACACCGACGACTCCAGCGGCAGCGCATCCAGCAGGTCCTTGATCTGCTCGATCTTGACCCGCATGCCGCCGTTGATCCACGGCTGCTGCATCAGGTGGTCGTACTCGGTGGACAGGTTGATCGAGTCGATCACCTTGCCCTTCTCGTCGAGCAGGCCGCCGGTGCCGGTGAGGAAGACGATCTTGTACGGCTGCAGCACCTTGACCAGCTCGGCGGCCGAGAAGTCGGCGTTGACGTTGAGGATCTGCCCGCCGGCGGTCTCGCCCAGGCTGGCGATCACCGGGATCGAGCCGGCGTGCAGGCTGGCCTCGATCGGCGCCAGGTTGACCGCCTTCACCTCGCCGACCAAGCCGTAGGTGTCGCGGTCCAGGTAATCGGACTCGAACACGCCGCCGGTGATCGAGGTGGCGCGCGCGCCCGATGCCTGCAACGCCTCCACCAGCGCCAGGTTGGAGGCCTGGAACACCCGCCGCACGATCGCCAGCGCTTCCGGCGAGGTCACCCGCAGGCCGTTGACGGTGTGCTTCTCGATGCCGGCGGCGGACAGCTCGGTGTCCAGCTGCGGGCCGGCGCCGTGCAGCACGATCGGGGTCAGGCCGACTTCCTGCAGGAAGGTCAGCGAGGAGGTCAGCGACTCCAGGTCGTCGCGCAGCACCGCCCCGCCCACCTTGACGACGGCGAAGCGCTTGGCGTCCAGCTTCGAGAAGCGCTTGAGGTACTGGCTGATCTCCTTGGCACTGGCCATGCTCGAAAGCAGGCGCACGATGGTCTGGCGGGTGTGGCGTTGCGGGGTGGGAAGGGACATGGCTCTGTTCACAGGGAAGCGGGAAACCCGGCGGCGGTCACGACCGCGCGCCGGCGTTGATGATGCGGTCCACCGATTCGGCGTAGCGCTGCAGCTGCTCCAGCGTCACGAACTCGTCGGCGGTGTGGGCCTGGGCGATGTCGCCGGGGCCGTAGACCAGCGCGGTGTAGCCGCCGGCCGAGAACAGCGAGGCCTCGGTCCAGAAGTCCACCGCGTTGCCGATCGGCAGCTGCAGCGCGTCGGCAACGTCGCGCGCGGCCAGGCGCCGGTCCTCGGCCCGGGCGATGTCCCCGGACGGCAGGCTCGGGCCGCGGAAGGTCTCCTCGAAATGCGCCGCGGCCGGCTCGGCGAAGCCGGCGAAGGTCGCCAGCAGCCCGTCCACGTCCATCGACGGCAGCGGCCGAAAGTTGAAGCGCAGCTCCGCGGCCGGGGCGATCACGTTGGCCTTGATGCCGCCCTCGATGCGGCCGATGTTGAAGCGCAGACCGGTCAGCCCGCCGAAACGCGCGTGCGCCAGCGACTGCACGTGGTCCAGCGCCCTGCCGCCCCAGCGGATCGCCTGGTGCAGCGCGCTGGCCGCCGGGTCGAGCGCGGCCGAGGCGTGGCCGGCGGTGCCCTTGAAGCGCATCAGCACCGAGCTGATGCCGCGATGCGCCAGCACCGCCTCGCCCATGGTCGGCTCGGCCACGACCACCGCCTCGTAGGGGATGCCTCGGGCAAGGAACGCGGCCACGCCACGCGGGTCGTTGGCTTCCTCGTCGGTGGTGAACAGGAACGCGGCATCGCCGGGCCCGGCACTGGCCGCGGCCAGCAGCGCCGCCGCCGCGCCCTTGATGTCGCACACGCCCAGGCCGACCACGCGGTCGTCCAGGCGCCGCATCGCGTGCGGGTCGGCACTCCAGGCCGGCGAATCGGGCACCGTGTCCAGGTGCACGTTGAACAGCACCTTCGGCGTGCCGCGCACCGCGTACAGGCTGACCGCGCCGGCGCCGTGGTCGGTCACCTCGATGTCGAAGCCCGGCAGCTGTGCGCGCAGGTAGTCGAAGATGCCGCCGGTATCGATCGCGCGCGGCGGGTTGCGGGTGTCGAAGGACACCAGCTGCTGCAGGTGGACGAGCGTGTTTTCGAGCAGATCGGTCATTGGTCGTGGTCAGGCGGCGGGGGCCATGGTCTGGCAGGAGTCGGAGCGCAGTACTTCCAAACGCAGTATTTCCATCGGCGTCTGCGTCCTGGCGGGCATGTCCTTCTCCCGCGTGCGGGACCACGGTCCTCTTTTCGGGGAAGGTGGCGCGAAGCGCCGGATGAGGGAAAGCGGAAATTCAACGGCAAGAGCCCCCCATCCGCCCTCCGGGCACCTTCCCCCGCAGGCGGGGGAAGGAAAGAGGACGTACTCCCCCGCAAGCGAGGGAAGGAAAAGTCCCGAGTCCGGGTTTCCCACAGCCGGATGGCTGGTCATCCCGAATCCCGGCTCCTCAGCGATTCACCTGCGCGTACAGCGTGGAACTCATGCCGAACAGCTTGATGAAGCCCTCGGCCTCCTCCACGCCCCAGTCGGCCGACTGCGCGTAGGTGGCGCCCTTGGCATTGAGGATGTGCGGGGACTTCACCGCCACCGCGTCGACGCGGCCGCCGCGGGTCTCCAGCGTGACCTCGCCGTTGACCTTGGCCTGCGAGGACTTCAGGAACGCCTCCAGGTCAGTCTTGAGCGGGTCGTGGAAGAAGCCCTCGTACACCAGCTCGATCCACTTGCGCGACACCTCCGGCTTGAAGCGGTTCTGCTGCTTGGTCAGCACCGCGTCCTCGAGCGCGCGGTGCGCGGCCAGCAGCGAGATCAGGCCCGGGGCTTCGTAGACGATGCGGCCCTTCAGGCCGATCACGGTGTCGCCGGTGTACACGCCGCGGCCCACGCCGTACTGCGCGAACAGCTTGTTGAGCTTGGCCAGCAGCTGCGCGCCTTCCAGCGGCTTGCCGTCCAGTTCCACCGCCTCGCCCTCGACGAACTTGATGGTCACCGTCAGCGGCTCGATCGGCCAGGCGCTGCGCGGCGCGCACAGGGCGCGGGCGCCCTCGCCCGGGGCTTCCCAGCGGTCGATCTCGCCGCCGGACATGGTCACGCCCAGCAGGTTCTCGTTGATGGTGTAGCTCTTCTGCTTGGCGCGCACGCCGAAGCCGCGCTCCTCCAGGTACTTCTGCTCGTAGGCGCGGGTCTGGGTGTGCTCCTTCTGGATCTCGCGGATCGGCGCGGAGATCACGTAGTCGCCCTGCGCCTTGACCGCCAGGTCGAAGCGCACCTGGTCGTTGCCCATGCCGGTGCAGCCGTGGGCGATGACGTTGGTGCCAAGTTCCTTGGCGCGCTTGAGCGCGGCATCGACGATCAGGTAGCGGTCGGACACCAGCAGCGGGTACTGGCCCTGGTAGGCCTCGCCGGCCCAGATGAACGGCTTGACGAAGCCCTGCCAGATCGCCGGGCCGCCATCGACGGTGACGTGGCTGGCCGCGCCCAGCTCGGCGGCGCGCTTCTCGATGAACTCGCGTTCCTCGGCGTCCACGCCGCCGGTGTCGGCGAACACGGTGTGCACCGCATAGCCCTGCTCCTGCAGGTAGGGGACGCAGAAGCTGGTGTCTAGGCCGCCGGAGAAGGCGAGCACGATGTCTTTGCTCATGACTGTGTGTCCTGGGGAAATTCGGGGGGAGAGTCAGGGGAAGGAGATGATGCGGCGGTGGTGATGACCGGTTCGCAACGGACCGGGAAATTGACCGAGTTGGCGATGAAGCAGGCCTGGTGCGCGGCCTCGTGCAGCACCTCGGCCAGCAGCGGGTCGCCGTCGGCGATCGTCACCTGTGGCCGCAGCACTGCTCCGGTGAAATGCCCGCGCTGGCCGGTGGCGTCCATGCTGGCCTCGGCGCGGTCCACGTAGCCGGTCACCACGATCCCGGCCTCGGCGGCCAGGTGCAGGTACCAGAGCATGTGGCACGAGGACAGCGAGGCCAGCAGCAGGTCCTCGGGGTTGTGCCGCGCCGGGTCGCCGAGGAAGGCCGGATCGGCCGAGCCGGCGATCTCCGCCTTGCCCTCGACCGCGACGGTGTAGTCGCGACCGTAGGCGCGGTAGTCGCGCGTGCCCTGGCCGCGGTTGCCGGTCCAGCGGATGCAGGCGCGGTAGTGGTGGAGATCGGCGGCCATGGCCTGCGCTCAGCCCTGCCGCTGCTGCCCGACCAGGGCCGCCATCACCGCCTTCTGCACGTGCAGGCGGTTTTCGGCCTCATCGATGGCGATGCAGTTGGGCGAGTCCATCACCGCATCGGTGGCCTTGACGTTGCGGCGCAGCGGCAGGCAGTGCGAGAACACGCCGTGGTTGGTCAGCGCCATCTTGGCCTCGTCGACGATGAAGTGCTTGTACTGGTCGCGGATCGGCTTCTCCGGCTCCCAGTTGCCGAAGTACGGCAGCGCCCCCCAGCTCTTGGCGTAGACCACGTCGGCGCCGGTGTAGGCGCTCTCGATGTCGTGGCTGATGGCGAACGAGCCGCCGTTCTCGGCCACGTTGCGCTCGGCCCAGCCGATGTAGCGCTCGTCGAGGATGTAGTCCGGGGTCGGGCACAGCAGGGTCACGTCCATGCCCATGCGGGTGGCGATGGTCAGCGCCGAGTTGGCCACCGCGGTGTTCAGCGGCCTGGGATGGTAGGTCCAGGTCAGCACGTACTTCTTGCCGCGCAGGTCCGTGGTGCCAAAGTGCTCCTGCAGCGCCAGCACGTGCGCCAGCTCCTGGCACGGGTGGGTGATGGTCTCCATGTTGATCACCGGTACCGGCGAGTACCTGGCGAAGCTCTTGAGCACGGTGTCCTGGCGGTCGTGACCCCAGTCCTTGAACTTGGGAAAGGCGCGCACGCCGATCAGGTCGGCGTAGCGGCCCAGCACCCGCGCCACCTCGGCGATGTGCTCCTCGGTGTCGCCGTCCATCACCGTACCCAGGTCGAACTCGATCGGCCAGGCGTCCTTGCCCGGCTGCAGCACCACCGCATGCCCGCCGAGCTGGAACGCGCCCAGCTCGAAGCTGGTGCGGGTGCGCATGGACGGGTTGAAGAACACCAGCGCGATCGACCTGCCCTTCAGCTCGTCGCCCAGCTTGTTGCGCTTGAACAGCGCCGCCTGGGTCAGCAGGGCATCGATCTCGGCCCGGCTCCAGTCCTGGGTGTTGAGGAAATGCTTCAGTGACATCGGTCGATCCTTTGCTGCGTGGGCCGCTGCGGGCAGCGGGAGCGCGGAATGCGCGGTTTTTTCTTGCGTTTGAAACCAAATCGGAAGCCAGAACGAAAAAACCCAGCCTCAGGCTGGGTTTTCAGAACGGACAGCACGATGCTCCGGTCACCCAGCGAGAATGTGGGATCCCGGTCGGCGCGCACGCGAGGTCATGCCGGAGGCCATCCGGGCAGCGCTGTCGCCATGCGTGTGGGTGTTCGTCTTCATCAGGCGCGCATCCTCGCACGCAGGGCCTGCGGGTGCAACCGTGGGAGCGGACGGCAAGACGGGCCAGGGCCGCGGGGCTGGCCACGCGATGCATATCCGTGCCGCCGCCCTGCCGCCGCCCTGCCCCACCATCCCTGCCCCGATATCGCCATGGGCCGGCGAGCCCGCCCGGGTCCCGGCCTCGCGCGGCCGGCTTCCCTTCTCCAGCACCCCGGACACTTCCGCCTCCTTGCTAGCGCGGCGGCACCACCACCGCATCGGGAATGTAGGGCGTCACCGTGATCCGGATACGCAAGCGGTTGCCGGGATCTTCCGGCAACCGCGAACGGTACTTGGTGCCCTTGTAGACGTAGTCCACGTCGTAGGCGATGGGGCGGCGGAACTCGCGCCCGACCTCGACGATGCGGCAGTTGCGCTGGGCCGGCGCGGGTGCCGGCGCGGGCGGCGGCGGCGGTTCGTGGCGACGGCTGAAGATGTCCTTGACCGAGTCCATCATCCGCGACAGGCGGCCATCGTCCTGCGGTGGCGGTGCCGCCGGCCGTGCCGCAGGCGCGGCCGGGACCGGATCGCACTGCTCCTCGGTCCGCGTGGCCCGCAGCGTCTGGTACACCGGCTCGACGTTGAGCACCTGGGCGTAGTCGAGCCTGACGTTCTCGACCACCACCACGCGGTTGCGGTTGTCGTCGTCCTGGGCCGATGCAGGCGCGATCGACCACGCGAGCAGACTGGCCAGCAACAACGGGGAAGGAGAATGCATCGGCACGAAGTGAGCGAATCGTTAAGGCCGTAGTGTAGGACCTCCGCCTTGCGTAGCGCTGAACGCAGCCCGGTCATCGGCCGACAGGTGCCGGCGAGGATGTAGCGATCGCCGGCTGCCGGTAGAATCCACCGGTTCTCGTCCGCCGATGCCCCATGAGCCTACGCCTGCACAACAACCTCACCCGCCGGGTCGAGGACTTCCAGCCGCTCGACCCCGCCGCAGGCCCGACCATGTACGTCTGCGGGCCGACGGTCTACAACTACGTGCACATCGGCAACGCCCGCGGGCCGGTGGTGTTCGGGGTGCTGGCGGCGCTGCTGCGGCGCCGCTACGGCGCGCTGCGCTACGCCCGCAACATCACCGACGTGGACGACAAGATCAACAATGCCGCCCGCGCCCAGGGCGTGCCGATCACCGCCATCACCGACCGCTTCGCCGCCGCCTACCGCCAGGACATGGCGGCGCTGGGCGTGGCCCCGCCGGACATCGAGCCGGAGGCCACCGCGCACATCCCGCAGATAGTGGCGATGATCGAGCGCCTGATCGCCGCCGGCCACGCCTACGCCGCCGAGGGCCACGTGCTGTTCGCGGTCTCCACCTTCCCCGGCTACGGCAAGCTCTCGCGCCGCGACCCGGAGGAGATGCTGGCCGGCGCGCGCGTCGAGGTGGCGCCGTACAAGCGCGATGCGGGCGACTTCGTGCTGTGGAAGCCCTCCTCCGACGACCTGCCCGGCTGGGACTCGCCGTGGGGCCGCGGCCGCCCCGGCTGGCACATCGAGTGCTCGGCGATGGCCGCCGCGCACCTGGGCGACACCATCGACATCCATGCCGGCGGCGTCGACCTGCAGTTCCCGCACCACGAGAACGAGATCGCGCAGAGCGAATGCGCCCACGGCGGCGCCATCTTCGCCCGCTTCTGGCTGCACAACGGCATGCTCAACTTCGGCGGCGCCAAGATGAGCAAGTCGCTGGGCAACATCGAGACCGTGCACGACCTGGTGGCCAAGCATCCGCCCGAGGCGCTGCGCTACGCGCTGCTGAGCGCGCACTACCGGCAGCCGCTGGACTGGTCGGATGCGCTGATCGAGCAGTCGGTGCGCACCCTGGATCGGCTGTACGGCACGCTGCGCGACCTGGCCGGCGTGGAGGCGGCGGCGGCCATCCCGCCCGGCATCGAGGCGGCGCTGGACGACGATCTCAACACCCCGCAGGCGCTGGCGGAACTGGCGCGCATCGGCACCGAGGCACGCAAGGCCGCCACGGCCGAGGACAAGGTGCGGCTGAAGAGCGAACTGCTCGGCGCCGGCCTGGCGCTGGGGCTGCTGCAGCAGTCGCCGGAGCAGTGGTTCATCCGCGGCGCCTCGGCCGACGACGACCTGCGCATCCAGCAGCTGATCGACGAACGCGCCGCCGCCAAGAAGGCCCGCGACTTCGCCCGCGCCGATGCCATCCGCGAGCAATTGGCCGCCGAGGGCATCGTGCTCGAGGACACCCCGCAGGGAGTGCGGTGGAAACGCGCCTGACATCCATGTCCTTCTCCCGCCGGGAGAAGGTGGCGCGCAGCGCCGGATGAGGGTACGGCGAAGTTTCGTGCGCTTGAACGACACGAGGACTGGTGCCCATGCCCTCGCCCCATCCCCTCTCCCGACGGGAGAGGGGCTTCAACAGGATCCGACATGACCGATTCCCCCTTCCCGCTCGAACCCACGGCCGCCGAAGCCCAGGCCGCCATCGCCGAGGAGTTCTCCTTCTTCGGCGACTGGTCCGAGCGCTACCAGTACCTGATCGACCTCGGCCGCAAGCTGCCGCCCTTCCCCGAGCAGTGGAAGACCGAGGAACACCGCCTGCACGGCTGCCAGTCGATGGTCTGGATCGTGCCCGAGGGCGACGCGCAGCGGCTGGAGTTCCACGCCGTCAGCGACTCGGCGATCGTCTCCGGACTGATCTACCTGGCGCTGCGGGTGTACTCCGGGCGCTCCGCCGATGAGATCCTGGCCACCGAGCCGGACTTCATCGCCTCCACCGGCCTGGCCAGGCACCTGTCGCCGACCCGCAGCAACGGCCTGGCCGCGCTGCTGGAATTCATCCGCGCCACCGCCCGCTCCAGGCAATGAGCACGCCACCGGATCCATCCGGGACCGGGAGCTCGCTGTTCGCCCACCCGGGCTTCGCCCTGGTCCTGGGCTACCGCATCTGCGCGATGCTGTCCTACCAGATCGTCGCGGTCACGGTTGGCTGGCACATCTACGAGATCACCCGCAATCCGTTCTCGCTGGGCCTGATCGGCCTGGCCGAGGTGCTGCCGTTCTTCTGCGTGGCGCCGTTCGCCGGCTACCTGGTGGACCACCTGCCGCGGCGCCGGCTGGGCATGACGGCGACGCTGGGGCTGATCGGCACCGCGCTGATCCTGCTGGCGGTGTCGCAGGGCTGGCTGCGCGCCAATGGCACCTGGCCGATCTATGCGGCGATCGCGCTGACCGGCATGGCCCGTTCGTTCCTGACGCCGGTCTACAACGCGCTGTTCGCGCGGGTGCTGCTGCGCACGCAGTACGCGCGCGGCGCCAGCATCGGCAGCGTGTTCTTCCAGGCCGGCATGGTGATCGGACCGGCGCTGGGCGGCGTGCTGGTGGGCTGGGGCGGCAAGAGCCTGGCCTACGGCACCGCGGTGTTCACCTCGCTGGCGGCGCTGGCGGCGCTGTTCGTGCTCAAGGTGGCCGAACCTGCTCCCAACGGTAGCCGCGCGCCGATCTTCCGCAGCATCGCCGAGGGCGCGCGCTTCGTGTTCTCGCACCAGATCATGCTCGGGGCGATGGCGCTGGACATGTTCTCGGTGCTGCTCGGCGGCGTGGTGGCGATGCTGCCGGCCTTCATCCACGACATCCTGCACTACGGTCCGGAGGGGCTGGGCATCCTGCGCGGCGCCCCGGCGCTGGGCTCGATCCTGGTCGGGCTGTGGCTGGCGCGGCGGCCGCTGCAGCGCAACGCCGGGCGCACGCTGCTGCTGGCGGTGACCGGCTTTGGCCTGTGCGTGATCGCCTTCGGCCTGTCGCGCAGCTTCTGGCTGTCGGCGCTGATCCTGCTGGCCTACGGCATGTGCGACGGCGTCTCGGTGGTGGTGCGGCAGACCATCCTGCAGCTGGCCACGCCCGACGAGATGCGCGGCCGGGTGTCCTCGATCAACGGCATCTTCATCAGCTCGTCCAACGAGCTGGGCGCGTTCTACGCCGGCACCATGGCGCGGCTGCTGGGACTGATCCCGGCGGTGATCGTCGGCGGCTTCGCCATCCTGGCGGTGGCCGGCACGGTGGCGGCCAAGGCGCCGCGGCTGCGCCGGCTGAACCTGCGCGACCTGCAGTAGGGCCAGGCCCGGGCCGCATCCCGTTGCGGGGCGGTCCTGCAGAAGGCCTGCCGCCACAGGCGGCGCGTCACCTGCGTGCCGACTCCGCCGCCGGCCGGCGCTCGTAGGAGGCCCACGCGGCACCGCAGTCCGCGGCGCCCGCGGGCAGCTCCAGGCCGGCCTTGCCGGCCAGGAAGCGGCAGGTGGAGGCGAACACCTGCGGCACCGACTTCGAGCGCAGCGGCGAGGCGATCACGTGGTCGCCGGCCTGCGGGAAGTCGGCCATCTCGCGCTGCGCCGGCGGCGTGCCCAGCTGCGCGAACATCGCCCGCATCGCCGCCACCGACACGGTCGCGTCCTGGTGCTGCTCGTCGCGGTAGTAGTAGCCGAGGAACACCGGCATCCGCACCCGCGCGAACACCGCCGGCAGCATGCCGCCGCGGCTGAGCGCGGCCAGCGCGCGATAGCCGTCGATGTGGATGGCATCGGCCCAGTAGGCGCTGACGGGCCGATGCCGCAACACCGGATCGCCGCCGTTCCGGCTCCACAGCAGCAGTTGCGTGCCCCACGGCCACAGCAGCGGCTGCAGGCGGTCGTCGCGCTCGCGCACCAGCGGCGACCACAACACCAGCGACTGCACCTGGCGTGGATGCGCGGCCGCGGTTTGCAGCGCCAGCGCGCCACCCATCGAGGTGCCGACCAGCACCACCCGGCGCCCGAGCACCTGGCCCACCGCCAGCGCCTCGGCCGAGGCGTCGAGCAGGCGCTGGGCGTCGATGCCGCGTAGCGCCAGCCCGGATTTCAACCCATGCCCGGGCAGCCGCGGCAGGTAGAGGTTGCAGCCGAAGGTGCGCGCCAGCCGTTCGTGGGTCGGCGCGCCCTCGCCTTGGCTGGCGCTGAAGCCATGCAGGTAGACGATCGCGCAATCGCTGCGCGCCGGATGCACCGGATCGGCCCAGACGATGCGTGCGCGGGTATCGGCGCGCAGGTCGGGCGTGGCCGCCTCGCGCGCATCGATCCAGGCCTGCAGCGCGCGCGGGTCCTGCGGCACCTGCGGCAGCGGCGACTCCGCCAGCCGCGGCACCACCCGCGGTCCCAGCGCCAGCGCCGCCACCAGGAGCAGCAGCAGCGCCAGCACGGCGTACCCGAGCCGCCGGCGGCGGCGCGGAGGCTTTCCCGCGGCGATGCCCATGCCTCAGAACCGGCCCGACACGCTGACCCCGAAGGTGCGCGGCGCACCGCGGATGTAGGTCGGCAGGCCGAAATTGGCGCCGGTGTTGCCGGCGTCGATCAGGTACTTCTCGTCGGTCAGGTTGGCGCCCCACAGACCCAGGTCCCAGCGGCCGTTGTCGAAGGTGACGCCGGTACGCAGGTTGACCAATCCGTAGGACTTCTGCTCCAGTCCGGCTGTGTTTTCGTCGTCGAAGAACATGCGGTCCTTCCACTGGTAGCTCGGGCGCAGGTAGAAGCTGCGGTTGCCGCCGATGTCGTGGCTGTAGAGCACCGCCAGCGAGGCGCTGTTGTCCGGGCTCATGCGCAGGCGGTTGCCGGACAGTTCCTGCGCCGCGCCGTCCTGGTCCACCGCGTTGAAGCGCGCGCGCATCCAGGTGTAGTTGAACAGCACGCCCAGATCGGCGCTGAAGTTGTGCTGCAGCGACATCTCGAAGCCGGGCGCGTGCGCGCGTCCGGCGTTGCGGGTGAGGTACTGCCCGTCCACGTAGGCGTTGGACTGGAAGTTCTTGTAGTCGTAGTAGAACGCCGACAGGTCGTACAGGAACCGGCCCTGCGCCAGTTCGCCCTTGAAGCCGATCTCGCCGCTGGTCAGGATCTCCGCCGGCAGCTCGGTGGTGGCGTCGGGCTGCACCTGGATCACGTTCGGCTTGCGCCCGCGCGAGACGCTGGCGTACAGGTTGCCGGCATCGCCCAGGCGGTAGTTGGCGACCAGGCGCCCGGTCACGCCCCAGAAGCTGCCTGAGCTGCTGAGGACCTGGCCGTTGGTGGTGGCGAACAGGTTGTTCGGCGTCACCGGCACGCCGCCGCTGGTCAGCCCGAGCAGGCCCAGGGTGCCGACGCCGTCGGCATCGAAGGTGCGGTAGCCGGAGCGGATGTCCTCGTGCGAGACGCGCACGCCGCCGGTCAGCTGCAGGCGATCGGTCACGTCGAAGCTGAGGTCGCCGAAGGCCTCCACCGCATGGGTGGTGGCGTAGTTGGCGTAGCCCTCGGTGATGTCGTTGTTGAACGGGACGTAGGCGCCGCCGGCCAGCAGGTAGTAGATCGGGTTGAAGTTGGCGGCCGCCAGCGCATCGACGTAGGGCTGGTAGGCGGCGTACGCCGGATAGGACTGCAGCAGCAGCGGCCAGACCACGTTGGAGAACAATGCGGCCTCGTCGGTCTGCAGGTCCACGCGCTGCTCGCCCTTCTCGTAGAAGACGTTGGCGCCGGCGAAACCGCGCACGCGGCCGCCGCCGTCGTAGTTGAAGCGGAATTCCTGGCTGAACTGCTTGCTCTTGACGTACTCGGCCATCTCCAGGATGTCGCGGTTGCTGCCGTCGGCGTCGAACTCCTCGCGCGAGTTGAAGCGGCGCAGGCCGGTGGTGCTGTCGAGCTGCCAGGTCTCGCCCAGGCGGAAGTTGCCGAGCACGGTCAGGCCGTAGATGGTGCGGTCCAGGCCCAGCGCATCGCCGCGGTTGAGGTCGGAATCGCCGTAGACGTCGGTCGAGCCGTTGCGGTTGGCGATCGCGGTGCCGTGGAAGTCGGTGCCCGGCGGGGTGTCGTGCTGCCAGTTGAAGATGGCGTCGATGCCGCCGTCCTCCAGGTCGAAGTGCAGGCTCAGGCGCGCGGCCCGGGTGTCCTCGCCATTGAGGTCGCCGCCGCTGAGATTCTTCACGTAGCCGTCGTGGCTGGCGTCGAAGACCGCCATGCGCGCTGACACCGCCTCGTTGAGCGGGGTGTTGTAGAAGGCGCTGATGCGGCGGCTGGAGTAGTTGCCCAGCTCGGCGTCGAAGCCGGTGGCGGTGTCGTTGCTGGCCTTGTTCTGGATCAGCGAAACCGCGCCGGCCTCGGCGCCACGGCCGAACAGCGTGCCCTGCGGGCCGCGCAGCACCTCGACGCGGTCCATGTCGAACAGCGCCACCGCCGAGCCACGCGAGCGGCTGATGTCCACGCCGTCCTGGAAGATCGACACGCGTGAGGTCTGGGTGCTCTCGCCGCTGTCGGTGGTGATGCCGCGCACCACGTAGCCGGGATTGTTCGGGCTCTGCAACTGCGCGTGGAAACCGGGCACGAAGGCGCTGAGCTCGTCCATGCGGGTGATGCCCAGCTTGCGCAGCAGCTCGCCGCTGTAGGCGCTGATCGAGATCGGCACGTCGGCCACCTGCTGCTCGCGCTTCTGCGCGGTGACGGTGATGCGCTCGAGCTGGGT
>JAFADB010000327.1 GCA_023425225.1 Pseudomonadota bacterium | reverse complement strand
CCGAGCGCGCGGCGCACGCCGATCTCGCCGCTGCGGCGCAGGAACTTGGCCAGCATCAGGCCGATGGTGTTGACCAGGCACACCAGCAGGAAGCCGAAGGCCAGCCACATCTGCAGGCGCACGTCGCCGGGCACCACCTTGTTGTAGTCCAGCCAGGCCATCACGTCGCGCAGGCGGGTGTTGGCCGGGCGCTCGAAGCGGCCGGCTGCGCGCTGCTGCTCGGAGTAGTTGTCCAGGTAGGCCTTGAACTCGCCGGCCTGCGCGGGGCTGTCCAGTTCCACCCAGTACTGCAGCCAGGCGCAGGGCACGTTGACCGCCTGGGCATCGTTGACGACCTCGCGGCCGAAGCAGTTCATGTTGCCGTTGCGGCCCAGCTTGAGGTCCATGGCGGTACTGAACGGCACGAACACCTGCTCGTCGGCGTCGTAGCGGCCGACATTGACGTCGTAGAAGTGCGGCTTGGGATCCCAGTCATCGAGCACGCCGACGATGCGCAGGCCGTTGCCTTCCACGCGCACCTGGCGGCCGATGCTGTCGGCGGTGCCGAACAGCTTCTCGCTGAGCTTGCGGGTGATCACCGCCACGCGCGCATGCGCATCGTCGTCGGCCTGGCTCCAGCCCTGGCCGGCGAGGAAGGGCGTGTCGAACATCGGGAAGAAGTCGGCGCTGGTGTAGCGCATGCTCAGCACGAACGGCTTGAGCGTGCTGTTCTCCGGCGCCACCGCGCCGCCGCCGCCGGTCATCAGCGCCTGGCGCTTGGCCCTGTGCTGGCGCAGCAGCTCCTCGGCGTCGAAGCGGGTGAGATCGCGCTGCGGTTCCTCGCCGGGCTTGTAGCCGTCCCTCGTCTCCGGATCGAGCTGCACGCGGAACAGCCGCTCGCTCTTGCCCGGGATCGGGTCGCCCGAGAGCACGTGGAACACCGTCAGCGTGGTCATGCTGGCGCCGATGCCCAGCGCGATCGCCAGCACCATCAGCGCGGTCAGCACCTTGTTGCGCCTGAAGCTGCGCAGGGCCAGGTTGAAGTAGTAGCCGAACATGATGCATTCCCCCTTTGCGTGTTCGTGTGGCCTAGGCGCTGCGCGTGGCCACGGCCGGCGGTACCCGCGCCGCCCGGCGTGCCGGGCCGAGCACCGCCAGCTGGCCGAGCAGCCACAGCACGACCGCGCCCAGCGGCAGGTACGCCAGCGGCAGCCGCGGCAGCTCGTAGCGGCTCATCAGCCACAGGTTGATCACGTAGGCCAGCAGCATGCCCAGTGCGATGCCGATGCTGGCCAGCAGGAAATTCTCGGTCTGGAAGTAGCGCAGGACCTGCCCGTGGGTGGCGCCGAGTGCGCGGCGGATGCCGATCTGCTTGGTGCGCTGCTGCACCCAGAAGTTGGCCAGGCCGACGATGCCGAAGGCGGTGACCGTCAGCAGGGCCACGCAGATGATCGCCAGCAGCCAGACCATCGCCTTGTCCTGGCGGTAGTACTCGGCGCGGACGTCGTCGTAGGTGTGCTTTTCCAGCACCACGCGGCCGCTGCTGTTCTGCTTGAGCACCTTCAGCGCGGCCTGCAGCACCTCGGCGCGACGTTCCGGGGTGGTGCGCAGCAGGTAGTTGCCGCCGCCGGTGTAGGGCACGTCGATCGGCAGCAGCATCGAGTATTCCCCGGTCGCAGTGCCGCGGTAGATCGGGCGCGCCAGGCGCTCGACCACGCCGACGACGGTGACCGGCTGGTCGGTACCGACATAGAACTGCTTGCCGACCGCGCTTTCCCCGGGGAACATCTTGTCGGCGAAGTCCTTGTTGATCAGCGCGGAACTGGGCTTGATGCTCGACAGCCCGATGTCCGGATCGAACTCGGTATAGCTGCCCGGGTCGAGCTTGCGGCCGGCGATCAACTTCAGCCCCAGCGTGTCGAGCAGGCTCGGGCTGCCCAGGTACAGGGTGGAATTGAGCGTGGGCAGCTTCTGGTCCGGGGTGTTCATGACCCCGGTGTTCCAGGAGCCGTGCCCCAGCGGGATCTGGTTGGAGATGGAGACCGATTCCACCCCGGGGATGGCGCGCAGCGTGGCCAGGTCCTGCCGGGTCAGCGCCATCGCGTTCTGGTTGCGGCCCAGGCCGGTGAGCTGGATGTGCACCAGGTTGTGCTCGTCGATGCCGGTGGAACTGTGGATGCTCTCGACCCGCTCCGTGATCAGGAACACCGCATTGCAGATGATCGCGCAGCTCAGCGCGATCTCGATCACGATCAGCGCGGCGGCCGTCTTGTGGCGGAGCAGGGTGGAAAGGATCGGGCGGATATCCATGAGGGCTCCCAGCGCGTTCGGGTGAGGGATCGTGTGGCGATCGGCAGGCGGGTCACTGCGATTTGAGCTGCATCGCCGGGGTGACCTGCATCGCCCGCCAGGCCGGCAGCAGGCCCGCCAGCAGGCTGGCGGCGATGGCCAGGACGAAGGTGGTCAGCAGCATCGTCGGGTCCAGCCGCGCCAGCCCGGCGTAGTTCGCCGGCTGTTGCCGGACCACCCACAGCCCCAGCACCGCCAGCACCAGCCCGAGGACGCCACCGGCCAGTCCGACCAGTCCCGCCTCGACCAGGCACTGCATGAAGATCTGCCGGCGCGAGGCGCCCAGCGCACGACGCACGCCGATCTCGCCGCTGCGGCGCAGGAACTTGGCCAGCAGCAGGCCGACGGTATTGACCAGGCACACCAGCAGGAAGCCGAACGCCAGCCACATCTGCAGGCGCACGTCGCCGGGCACCACCTTGTTGTAGTCCAGCCAGGCCATGACGTCGTACAGGCGGACGTTGCCCGGTACCTCGAAACGGCCGCTGGCGTGCTGCTGGTCGGCGTAGTTGTCCAGGTACTGGCGGTAGGCGGACACCTTGGCCGGCGTGTCCAGCTCGACCCAGTACTGCAGCCAGACGCAGCTGGCGTTGAGGTCGGTGTCCTTCACTCCGGTCGGGCGTTCGCGGAAGCAATCCATGTTGCCGCCGCGGAACAGGTCCAGGTCACGCGAGGTGGAGAACGGCAGGAACAGCTGTTCCATCTGGCCGAAGTTGTCGATGGTCAGGTCGTAGAACCGGGGGGTGGGGCGCCAGTGGTCGAGCACGCCGACGATGCGGAAGCTGTCCTGCTCCAGGCGGATGTCGCGGCCGACGCTGTTGGCGCCGCCGAAGAGCGTGTCGTTGAGCTCGCGCGAGATCACCACCACGCGTTCGTGGCGCTCGTCTGCCGAGGCGTCCCAGCCGTTCCCGTACAGGAACGGCGGCTGGAACATCGGGAAGAAGTCCGCGGTCGTGTAGCGGGTATCGGCATAGAACGGTTCCATGTCGGCCACGTCCGCCTCCACGCCCACGCGCCCGGAGGTCATCAGCGCCTGGCGGTCGCCGCGCTTCTCGCGCAGCAGGGTCTCGCCGTCGTAGCGGGTGAGCTGGTCGGGCGGTTCGTCGCCGGTGGTGACGCGGTCGTGCGGCCGCGGATCCAGCTGCAGGGTGAAGAGCTTGTCGCTCCGCCCCGGCAGCGGATTGCCCGACAGCACGTGGAACACGGTCAGGGTGGTCATGCTGGCGCCGATGCCGAACGCCACGGCCAGCACCATCAGCACGGTCAGTGTCCGGTACTGGCCGAGACTGCGCAGGGCGAGATTGAAGTAGTAGCCGAACATGGCGTGCTCCTCATGGCTGCAGCGACTGCATTACCACCGTTTCGGTCTGCACCAGCACCGGTTCGCGCTGCAGGTCGGTGGCCTGGCCATCGACGATGTGCACGTTGCGCTGCGCGCGCGCGGCCAGTTCCGGGTCGTGGGTGACCATGACGATGGTGGTGCCGGCGGCGTTGATCTCCTCCAGCAGCTCCAGCACGCCGCGCGCCATCTGCGTGTCCAGGTTGCCGGTCGGTTCGTCGGCCAGCAGCAGGCGCGGGCTGCCGGCCAGGGCGCGGGCGATGGCCGCGCGCTGCTGCTGGCCGCCGGACAGCTCGGCCGGGTAGTGCTTCATGCGCGAGCCCAGGCCGACCTTGGTCAGCGCCTCCTCGATGCGCTGGCGGCGCTCGGACGCCGGCATCTTGCGGTAGCGCAGCGGCACGTCGACGTTGTCGAACAGGTTGAGGTCGGGGATCAGGTTGAAGCCCTGGAAGATGAAGCCGATCTTCTGGTTGCGCAGGCGCGAGCGGGCATCGTCGTTCAGCCCGGACACGTCCTGGCCGTCGAGCAGGTACTGGCCGCTGGTGTAGGTCTCCAGCAACCCGGCGATGTTGAGGAAGGTGGTCTTGCCGGAACCGGACGGGCCGGTGACGGCGACGAACTCGCCTTCGCGCACGTGCAGGTCCAGCGAGCGAAGGGCATGCGTCTCGACCTGTTCGGTGCGATAGACCTTGGAGACTTGGCGCATTTCCAGCATGACGGTGTTCCTCGGAGTTGTGGGAGCAAGAAAACAGCAATGGTTCCACGTGGGAGCGGCGCAGGCCGCGATGGAGCTTTCCCGGCAAGGCCGGATCGCGGCCTGCGCCGCTCACGCACGGGGATCAGTGGATCGTCACCCGCTCGGCATCGCCGAACAGGTCGCTGCCGGAGACCACGACGCGCTCGCCCGGCTGCAGCCCGGACAGCACCTCGACCTCGCCCAGGCTGGACAGGCCCAGCTGCACCGGCCGGCGCACCGCCGACTTGCCGTTCATGACGTAGGCGTAGCGGCCGCCGGACTGTTCGACGAACGGGCCGCGCTCGAGCTTGAGCACGTTCTTGCGCGTGCCCAGCAGCACCCGCGCGCTCATGCGCTGGCTCTGCCGCAGGCCGGGCGGCTGCTTGTCGGAGAAGCGGATGCGCGCGGTGACCTCGCCGTTGACCACTTCCGGCGACACCGCCGAGATCTCGCCGGGGAACGGCTCGCCGCTGCCGCTGGTGAGCTGGGCGGGCATGCCGATGGCCAGGTCGCGGGCGAAGCTTTCCGGCACCTTGATCTCCACCTCGAACTTGGACAGGTCGACCACGCCCAGCACCGGCGCGTTGGCGATCACCTGGGTGTGCTGCACCGCCTGCACCTGGCCGACCTGGCCGTCGAACGGCGCGCGCAGCGTCAGCGCATCCACCTGCCGCTTGACCTCGGTCACCACCGATCGCTGGCGATCGGCCAGCAGGCGCTTGTTGCGCGCGTCCAGGTCGGCGCCCTGGCCCTGCAGGCGTGCGTCCTGCTGCGCGTGCTGCAGCTCGATGTCGGCCTTGCGCAGCCCGTCCTGGGCCTTGGCCACGTCCACCTGCGCCACCGCGCCGCCGTCGAAGCCGCGCTGGTAGCGCTCCAGGTCGCGGCTGGCGGCCTGGCGCTCGATCTGCGCCTGGTCGGTGAGCTTGCTGGCGTTGGCGCGGGCCAGGGTGGCATCCAGCGCGGCGCGGCCGGCCTCGGCCTCCAGCCCGGCCAGCGTCGCCTCTTCCTGCGCCAGCTTGCTGCGCAGTTCCGGGCTGTCGATCACCGCCAGCTCCTGGCCCTGCTTGACCACGTCGCCGGCCACCACCTTCAGGTCCACGGTGCCGGCGGAGATGGCGTACAGCACCGGGCTGTTGGCGGCGATGACGCGGCCGTCGGCGGCGATGTCGCGCACCAGGT
>JAFADB010000269.1 GCA_023425225.1 Pseudomonadota bacterium | reverse complement strand
GCCGCCGCCGGCTTTGCAAGGCGGTGGCGGCGGGATATTCGCAATCGCCGGCGGGACAATCGCGGGTGCGAGGTGGTCTGGGCGTTCCTGTCGCGGGCGGTTGCGCCATGCCGTCGTCCCGTGCAGGTGCATGGCTGTCCGGGAAAGTCCTCGTCCCCGTGTTGGTGGGACGTGCGGCAGCGGTGTTGCGGGATCGCTTGGCGATGACGGGACTTGGAACGTAGCGCCGAAAACGCTGTACTCGTCGTCGCCGCAGAAAGCGCATTGAGGTGACGCAGCTCATGCCCGGAAAAATCGAATCCGTCGTCCCCGCGCAGGCGGGGACCCAGCGACTTGCGCGGTGAAATCAATCAGCCGCGCAATCTCCCGGTAGCTGCACCTTTCAAGGCACAGGCACTGGGTCCCCGCCTGCGCGGGGACGACGGGTTCATTATCCCGAGCATCTGCCTCGTCGCCTCGGCTGAAAACCGATCAGCCGAGTACTACTTGCCGTGCCCCCCTTTGGCCGGGCGCAGCACGCTCAGGATCATGGTCGCGGCCAGGATCAGCACCACCGCGGCCAGCGACACCAGCACCGGGATCTTGTACAGGTCCACGATCATCATCTTGGTGCCGATGAACACCAGGATCACCGCCAGCCCGTACGGCAGCAGGTGGAAGCGGTCGGCCGCGCCGGCCAGCAGGAAGAACATCGCGCGCAGGCCCAGCACCGCGAACACGTTCGAGGTCAGCACGATGAACGGGTCCATGGTGATGGCGAAGATCGCCGGGATGCTGTCCACCGCGAAGATCACGTCGGTCACCGCGATCAGGATCAGCACCGCGAACATCGGCGTGAACCAGCGCTTGCCCTCCTTCTCCACCACCAGCTGGTTGCCGTGGTACTCGGGGGTGAGCCGCAGGTGTTTGCGCATCCAGCGCAGCGCCGGGTTGGACTCCAGGTCCGGCTCCTCGCCGGCGGAGAACCACATCTTGATGCCGGTGAACAGCAGGAATGCGCCGAACACGTACAGCAGCCAGTGGAACTGGTTCAGCAGCGCGGCGCCGGCGAAGATCATCACCGCGCGCAGGACGATCGCGCCGAGCACGCCGATCACCAACACGCGCTGGCGCAGCTGCTCGGGTACCGAGAAGTAGCTCATCACCAGCAGGAACACGAAGATGTTGTCCACCGCCAGCGACTTCTCCACCAGGTAGCCGGTGAGGAACTCCAGGCCGATGCGGTTGGCCTCCGCCTCGCCGGCGGTCTGCTGCAGGTACCACCACAGCCCGGCGTTGAAGCTCAGCGCCAGCAGCACCCAGCCGATCGACCACCACAGCGCTTCCTTGAAGGTGACCTTGTGCGGGCCGCCGTGGCGCATCAGCACCAGGTCGGCCAGCAGCGCCGCGATCACCACGATCGCGAAGCCGCTCCACAGCCATACATTGCCTATCGTTTGCATCGGAATTCCCGTTGGAGTGAGTGAACGAGCCAAGGGCCGCGAAGGCTGGCTGCTGCACGGAAGTTCTGCGGGATTCCGGAAACAGGGGGCCTTCGCCGTCGCGGCGAAGGTCTCGCTCACAGCCGGCGCACCGGCTGCCGTTGCACCGGGGCCCTGCGGTGATCGCATGCGGCCCGTAATGACGGCGACAACGTCGGGAGCTACTCCCCTTCTGCCGGGCATTCTGCGGGTGCGCGGCGAACGCGTCAAACGCGGGCGATACAATGGGTGGATGAATACTCCCGTCCCCGTGGTCCGTCTCAAGAACGCCTGGCGCTCCAGCCACCCCTGGATCTTCCAGAAACTGGTGGAAAAGCCCGCCGCCAAGCCCAAGCCGGGCAGCATCGTGGATGTGGTCGGTGTCGATGGCGAGTGGATCGGCCGCGGCTTCTACAACGGCCATTCGCGCATCGCCGTGCGCATCCTGGAGACGCACCAGGACGTGCCGGTGGACGAGCGCTGGTTCGCGCGCCGGATCGCCGAGGCGGTGGCGCTGCGCCGCGAGGTGCTCAGGCTGGACGAGGTCTCCGACGCCTGGCGCGTGGTGCACAGCGAGGGCGACGGCCTGTCCGGGCTGGTGGTGGACCGCTACGGCGACCTGCTGGTGGTGGAGTTCTTCGCCGCCGGCATGTTCCGCCACCGCGAGTGGATCTATGACGCGCTGCGCGCGCAGTTCCCCGGCTGCCGCTTCCACACCTTCGCCGAGGAGCACGTGCAGAAGCAGGAGTCGTTCGACTTCCGCGACAGCACCGGCACCGAGCCGGCGATCATCAGCGAGTACGGGGTGAAGTTCCGCGCCGACCCGGCCGGCGCGCACAAGACCGGGTTCTTCGCCGACCAGCGCGAGAACCGCCAGTGGCTGAGCCAGCACGTGGCCGGCAAGCGCGTGCTCGACCTGTGCTGCAACACCGGCGGCTTCGGCGTCTACGCCAAGGTGCGCGGCGCCGAGGAGGTGGTCGGCGTGGACATCGACGAGGACGTGATCGCCATCGCCAAGGGCAATGCGCGGCTCAACGACGTCAAGCTCAGGTTCGTGCAGGCCGACATCTTCCCGTACCTGCGCGACGCCGCCGCGCGCGGCGAGCAGTACGACGTGGTGGTGCTGGACCCGGCCAAGATGACCCGCGACCGCGACCAGGTCATCACCGCGCTGAAGAAGTACCTGGACATGAACAAGCTGGCGCTGGGCGTGGTCAAGCCCGGCGGCCTGTTCGCCACGTTCTCCTGCACCGGGCTGGTGGGCGAGCAGGAGTTCCTGGACATGCTGCGGCGCGCCTCGTTCTTCTCCGGCCGCACGATCCAGATCCTCAAGGTCGCCGGCGCCGGTCCCGACCACCCGTTCATGGCCAACGCGCAGGAATCGCGCTACCTCAAGGCGGTGTTCTGCCGCGTGCTGGACTGAAGTTCCGGCTCGACACGGTTTCTTCCAGCGCCTGAAAGCTGCTCCCTTCCCCCGCCTGCCGGGGAAGGTGCCGAAGGCGGAAGGGCGCGCGCGCCGAAGGTGCCAGGCCACCCTTCGACGGCAGCGAGTCGCTGCAACGGCCCGCCCATGGGCCTTGCCGCCTGCACGAGGCCCAGCCTGCCGAGCGGCGCACCTCGTCCCGCGCCTCGCCCGACCCGGCGCAACATGCGCGAACGCGCACGGTGACAGGGGCCGCTATGATCGGCGCTTCCCTTCGCTTATCCGATCGAGGCCTGGCATGACCCAACCGCGTGCGTTCTCCCTGCTGTTGTCGCTGGCGCTGGCATGTCCGCTGGCGGCGCAGGCGGTCGAGTTCACCCAGGCCGAGCTGGCGCGGGCGACCGCGCTGCAGAACAAGCTGCTGACCCTGGACAGCCACCTCGACACGCCGGCCAACTTCGCCCGTCCGGACTTCGACGTGCTGGCCGCGCACCCGGACAACGCGCTGGCGCAGGTGGACTACCCGCGCATGGTCGCCGGCGCGCTCGACGGCGGCTTCTGGGCGATCTACACCGGGCAGGGCGACCGCAGCGCACAGGCGCTGCTCGACGACCGCGACGCCGGCCTGCAGCGGCTGCTGGAGATCCACCGCATGCTGGCCGCGCATCCGCAGCAGTTCGCGCTGGCGCTGACGCCGGCCGATGCCCGCCGCATCAAGGCCGACGGCAAGCGCGTGGTGTTCGTGAGCATGGAGAACGCCAGCCCGCTGGTGAAGGATCCGAGCCTGCTCAGCTTCTACGCCGAGGCGGGCCTGCGCCTGCTCAGCCTGGTGCATTTCGCCAACAACGAATTCGCCGATTCGGCCACCGATCCCAAGGGCCCGGAATGGCACGGCATCAGCCCGGCCGGCAAGGCGCTGATGGCCGAGGCGGTGCGCCGCGGCATCGTCATTGACCAGTCGCACGCCTCCGATGCCGTGTTCGACCAGATGCTGGAGCTGCCGGTGCCGTTCATCGCCTCGCACAGCGGCGCACGCGCCATCTACGACCACCCACGCAACCTCGACGACGCGCGCCTGCGCAAGCTGGCGGCCAAGGGCGGCGTCATCCAGGTCAACTCGTACGGCGGCTACCTGATCGACACCGGCGCCACCCCCGAGCGCAAGCAGGCCGAGGAGGCGCTGATGCAGCGCTTCGGCGGCGATTGGGAGAGCCTGACCATCGCCCAAGGCGCCGAGCTGACCCGGCTGCAGCGCGAGCTGGATGCCCAGTATCCGGTACGGCAGGCGACGCTGGACGACTTCTTCGCCCACCTGGAGCACGTGCTGGAAGTGGCCGGGCCCGAGCATGTCGGCATCGGCATGGACTGGGACGGTGGCGGCGGCGTGGCCGGCATGCAGGACGTGTCGGACCTGCCCAAGATCACCGCCTGGCTGCTGCGCAAGGGCTACAGCCAGGCGCAGATCGCCGGCATCTGGGGCGGCAACCTGCTGCGGGTGATGCAGCAGGCGCAGGACTACGCCGCCGCACAGGGCGCGCAGTCGCCCTGACGGACGGTGTCGCAGTTGCCTGGGTGCCCGGCACCGCGGCCGGAGAAATGGAGAAATGGCGATCGTCGCTCCCGCGTAGGCGGGAGCCCAGGGACGTTGCCTCGATCTGCATGGAGTCCCCGGATGACCGGCCCTTTGGCTAGTGAAAAGCGTTCTGTGCGTTTGCGCGCCGTTGCTTGGGGGAACAACGGATCGCGCACCCGCCAGCCGCAGTGGCGCGGCCCCTGCTTCGGAATGGTGAAATCGTCGTCCCCGCGCAGGCGGGGAACCAGCGACTTTCGCCGTGGAATCAGCCAGTCCCATCCTTCATGGCGAAGTTGCTCGGGTTTTCGCCTGTGAGCACAGGAAATTCCTGATCGCTGCTCCCCGCGGAAACGGGAGCCGTGGACGCTGTCTCGATCTGCATGGAAGTCCATGGATGGGGCAGCCGTTCGGCTGCCGAAAAGCGTTTCCCGTCTGCGCGGGATGACGAGAAGCAAGGTTCGGCGCGCAGGCCTCGATCCGAGGTCCGAGGATGGCCCACGCACGAGTCTTGAGTTCCGGGCACTCGCTGTTCCGGTGACGAAGTTCTCGGGACAGCAACGTCTGTACGGCGAGGACCGGACGCGATCACGGGCGCAGTCACATTGGTCCCAAGTCTCATCCTGGTGCCAATCCCCATTCGCTGACAGCGCGGTAAGCCACGTCAAGGTTGGCTGAACCGGTGGCGTGGATCGGCGCGATCGGCTTGAAGCGGGTTCGCGGCCGAGGCTATGGTAGCGCTACCAAGCGCGCAGCCTCGTGCCTGCGCAGCCCGCCACCCTCCGCTTTTGGAAGCCACCGTGCCCCATGTTCCCGCCGGTTCCGCCGAAGCCGCAGCCCTGCGGCCGCTGTCCGGGCCGCTGACGGCGCTGTTCGCGGCGGCGGCCGGGCTGGCGGTGGCCAACATCTACTACGCGCAGCCGCTGATCGACCTGATCGCCCCGGAGTTGCAGCTGCAGCCGGGGCTGGCCGGACTGATCGTGGCGCTGACCCAGCTCGGCTACGGCGCCGGCCTGCTGCTGCTGGTGCCGCTGGCCGATGTCGTCGAGAACCGGCGCCTGAGCGTGCGCCTGCTGGGCGGGGTGGTGCTGGGGCTGCTGGGCATCGGCGTGGCGCACTCGGCAGTGGTCTTCCTGCTGGCCTCGTTCGTGGTCGGGGTCTGCGCGGTGGCCACGCAGATCCTGGTGCCGATGGCCTCGCAGCTCGCGCCCGAGGCCAGCCGCGGTCGCGTGGTCGGCAACGTGATGGGCGGGCTGCTGGCCGGGATCATGCTGGCGCGGCCGTTCTCCAGTTTCGTCGCCGCCACGCTGGGCTGGCGCGCGGTGTTCTTCATCAGCGCGGCGATGATGCTGGTGCTGATGGCGCTGCTGCAGTGGCGCCTGCCGCGCCGCGACCCCGGCAGCCGGGTGCGCTACGGGCGCACGCTGGCCTCGCTGCCGCGGCTGTTCGCCACCACGCCGCTGCTGCGCCGGCGCGCGTTCTACCAGGGCATGATGTTCGCCGCGTTCAACGTGTTCTGGACCGGCGTGCCGCTGCTGCTGGCGCACGCCTTCGGCTTCGACCAGCGCCACATCGCGCTGTTCGCGCTGGCCGGTGCCGCCGGTGCGCTCGCCGCGCCGCTGGCCGGGCGCCTGGCCGACCGCGGCTGGACCCGGCCGGCCACCGGCATCGCACTGGCCACCGCGCTGCTCGCGTTCGTGCTGGCCGGCTGGTCGGGCACGCACCATGCGCTGTGGTGGCTGGTGCTGGCCACGCTCGCGCTCGATGCCGCGGTGCAGGTCTGCCAGGTGCTGAGCCTGCGCAGCATCTACATGCTGGCGCCGGAACTGCGCGGGCGCTTGAACGGACTGTTCATGACCTCGGTGTTCCTGTGCGGCGCGGCCGGTTCGGCGCTGGCTGCGGCGGTGTACTTCCACGCCGGTTGGCTGGCGTTGAGCGCGCTGGGCGGCCTGTGCGCGGTGGCGGCGCTGGCGCTGTACGCCACCGAGTTCAGGCCGGCGCCGCAGGCCGGGGAGGTGGGATCGTGAGCAGGCCCGTGGACAATCCCGCCGATACCCCGCTGCGGCCGCGCAAGGCGCGCGGCGCCGGCGCGCTCGGCCGCCGGGTCACGCTCAAGGACGTCGCCGCGCATGCCGGCGTCGGCCAGATCACCGCCTCGCGCGCGCTGCGCGAGCCGGACAAGGTCTCGCCGCAGCTGCGCGCCAGGGTGCTGGCGTCGATGGAGGCGCTGGGCTACGTCGCCAACCATGTCGCCAGCGGGCTGGCCTCGGGCAGCAGCCGGGTGGTGCCGGTGCTGATCCCGACGCTGATGCACGCGGTGTACGTGCCGTTCCTGCGCGGCGTGCACGAGGTGCTCGAGCAGCACGGCTACGAGATGCTGCTGGGCACCACCGAATACCACGCCGCCACCGAGGCGCAGCTGGTGTCCACGCTGCTGGGCTGGTTTCCCGCCGGGCTGCTGCTGGCCGGCGTCGACCACCTGCCGCAGACGGTGACGCGGCTGCGCCAGGCGGTGGCCGCCGGGTTGCCGGTGGTGGAATTCATGGACCTGGCCGACGCGCCGCTGGACATGAACGTGGGGTTCTCGCACCGCGCGGTCGGCGCGGCGGTGGCTGACTGGTTCGCCGACCGCGGCTATCGCCACATCGGCTACGCCGGCACCCTGGCCGCCGACGACCTGCGCAGCGCGCGCCGTGCCGAGGGCTTCCGCGCCGCACTGGCCGCGCGCGGTCTGCCCGACCACTACGAACTGCGCGCCGACGAGCCGTTCTCGATCGCGCTGGGCGGGCGCCTGCTGGCGCGGCTGCTGGAACGCCACCCGCAGCTGCAGGCGGTGTTCTTCGCCAACGACGACCTGGCCGCCGGCGCGATCTTCGAGGCGCAACGGCGCGGCCTGCAGGTGGGGCGCGACCTGGCGGTGATGGGCTTCAACGACCTGGAGATCGCCGCCGCCATGCACCCGTCGATTTCCTCGGTGGCGGTGGACCAGCACGGCATGGGCCGGCGGGTGGCGGCGCTGCTGCTGGAGCGGCTGGCCGGGCGGCGCCCGTCGTCGCCCCGCATCGACACGGGATTTCGCATCATCGAGCGCGACAGCACCTCGGGTGGTCCGCGCTCCTGAACAGGAGAATGCAATGAACAAGCTCGGAATCAGGAAGGGCATGCCGGCGTTGCTGGCCGGCGGCCTGCTGGCGATGCTGGCCTCGGTCGCCTGGGCCGACGACGCTGCCGATCCGGCGGCGGTACCGGCCGGCTCGCTGGAAGTGGTGGCCCGGTTCGACGGACCGGGACCGTCGGGGATCGCGGTGACGCCGGACGGGCGCGTGTTCGTCGGCTTCCCGCGGCATGCCGAGAACCATACCGGCATGACCCTGGGCGAGGTGGTCGACGGCACGCTGGTGCCGTTCCCCAACGCCGCGATGAGCCTGCCCTCGAGCGCGCCCTACGCACAATGGCTGGTGTCGGTGCACGGCATGACCACCGATACGCAGGGCAACGTCTGGGTGATCGACGACGGCAAGCGCGCCGGCATCGACGGCATTCCCGACGGCGCGGCCAAGGTGGTCGGTTTCGATCCGAAGACGCGCAAGGTCGTGGCCAGCGTCGTGCTCGAGGCGCCGGCGCTGCTGCAGGACAGCCACATGAACGACCTGCGCGTGGACCTGACCCACGGCGCGCGCGGTACCGCCTACATCACCGATTCCTCGTTCGGCACCTCGCCGGCGCTGGTGGTGGTGGACCTGGCCAGTGGACGCCAGCGCCGGGTGCTGGCCGACCATGTCTCCACCCAGCCCGAGCCGGGCTTCCTGGCGATCCTGGACGGCAAGCCGATGCGCTACGACGCCAGGCACCCGACCTTCCCGGTCGGCGGCGCCGACGCGATCACCCTGAGCGCCGACTCGGCCACGCTGTACTACGCGCCGCTGACCAGCCGTCGCCTGTACTCGATCCCCACCGCGGTGCTGGCCGACTTCGGCAACGACGAGGCCACGCTGGCCGCGGCGGTCACCGACCTGGGCGAGAAGGGCTTCGCCGACGGCATGGCCACCGACCCGCAGGGCCGGCTGTACATCACCGACGGCGAGCATGACGCGATCCTGCGGCGCTGGCCGGACGGGCGCTTCGACGTGGTCGTGCGCGACCCGCGCATCGTCTGGCCCGACGGCATCTACGCCACCGCCACGCACGTGTACGTGACCCTGGGCCAGTGGGACCGCCTGCCCGGCTTCAACGCCGGCAAGGACCTGCGCCAGCCGCCGTACCTGCTGGTGCGCGCGCCGATCGAGCCGGCGCCCACGCTCGATGCCGCCGCCGCGACCCGATGAGGTGCCACCCGACCATCACCCGCCGATCCCGGTGAATCCCATCCGCACCCCGCAGGAGGACGCATGAACGCTAGACGCCGTTTTCTTTCCGCCGCCGCCATCGGTGGCGCCGCCCTGGCCGCCGGCCCGCTGCTGGCGCAGTCGCCGGCCCCCGGCAGCGTGCTGCCGACCCGCGGCACGGTGCGTCCCGGCCCGCTGCCCGCCAACCC
>JAFADB010000215.1 GCA_023425225.1 Pseudomonadota bacterium | reverse complement strand
GGGTCGGGGCCGAGTTCGGAGGCCAGCACCGCGTTGGCGCGGTAGAGCCGCTCGCGCAGCGCGCGGTTGTCGGCATAGGCCAGCACCGGCAGGTAGCACGGCATCTGCAGGGTCAGTTTCCAGCCAGGCTTGCCATCCTTCTCCGCGGCGGCGCGGCTGGCGGCGAGCACGTCGGCCGGCAGTCCGGCCAGCTCGGCCGGATCCTCCACGTACAGCGACCAGGCATCGGTGGCATCGAGCACGTTCTCGGAGAACTTGGCCGACAGCGACGACAGCTCCTCGCGGATGGCGGCGAAGCGCGCCTTGCCGGCCTCGTCCAGCTCGGCACCGCCGAGGCGGAAGTCGCGCAGCGCGTTGTCCAGCGTCTTGCGCCGCGCCGCGTCGTAGCCGGCCGCCTCCGGCGCCGCCGCCAGCGCCTTGTACTGCGCGTACAGCGCCAGGTTCTGCGACAGCGCGCTGCCGAAGCGGGTGATGCGCGGCAGGTTGGTGTTGTAGGCCTCGCGCAGGGCCGGCGAATTGACCACGCCCTGCAGGTGGTTGACCAGGCCCCAGGCGCGCCACAGCCGCTCGGTGGCGTCGTCCAGCGGCACCACGAAGGCGTCCCAGCTTGCGGGCGCGGTCTCGGCCGCCTTCACCGCCGCCTCGGCATCGGCCAGCAACCGGTCGATCGCCGGCGTGACATGCTCGGGACGGATCTGGTCGAAGCGCGGCAGGCCGGAAAGATCGAGCAGGGGATTGTTCAAGACGGCTTCTCCAGAAAAGACACGGGAATGCGAAGGCACTGCCTCCGTTATGGCGACGGCCGGCGCCGATGCAAGTTTGGCCCGCAGGCCAGGGTGCCCATGGTGGACCCTGGCGGGGCTCCAGGGTCAAGCCGGCGACGACGACCCGTCGCGTAGAATCGGGGGTTCATTCCCGCCGCGCGGCGCATCTTCGCCCCGCGCCGCTCCTTCCCCAGTCCATCGAGGAACACCATGACCCTCCAATCCATCCAGCACCAGCCCGGCGTAGCCGCCGAACGTGCGCCGGAAACCGCCGGTTTCGTCTTCAACCACACCATGCTGCGGGTCAAGGACATCGCCGCGTCGCTGGACTTCTACACCCGCGTGCTCGGCTTCCGCCTGATCGACCAGCGCGACTTCCCCGAGGCCGAGTTCAGCCTGTACTTCCTGGCGATCCTGCCGGCCGACGCCGCCATCCCCGAGGCCGACGCCGAGCGCCGCGTGTGGATGGCCGGCATTCCCGGCGTGCTGGAACTGACCTTCAACCACGGCACCGACACCCAGCCCGGCCCGGTCTACCACAACGGCAACAGCGAGCCACGCGGCTTCGGCCACATCTGCGTGTCGGTGCCGGACGTGACGGCCGCCTGCGCCCGCTTCGAGGCGCTGGATGTGCCGTTCCAGAAGCGCCTGAGCGACGGGCGCATGAAGGACATCGCCTTCATCAAGGATCCGGACGACTACTGGGTGGAGATCATCTCCAACACCCGCTACGACCGTCCCTGAGCGGACCGGGCACGTGGGGGCGGAGGACTTCCGGCCCTACCCCCACAGCTCCGGCGCCGGCGGCGCCATGCGTCCGTTGTCGTAGGCGATGCCCTGCGGCCAGTCCTCGGCCTGCAGCCAGGGGCCGTCGAGGTCGCAGACCTCGCATTGCTGGGCCAGCACCATGCCCGGCGCCACCGAGACCGAGCCGCCCAGCATGCAGCCCACCATCAGGCGGAAGCCGGCTGCGCGCGCGGCCGTGGCCAGCTGCAGGCCGGCGGTCAGCCCGCCGACCTTGTCCAGCTTGATGTTGACGAACTGGTAGCGCCCGACCAGGCCCGGCAGGTCGTCCTGCGTGGACAGCGCCTCGTCGGCGCAGATCGGGACCTCGCCGGCATAGCCGTCCAGGCCGCGGTCGGCCCCCACCGCCACCGGCTGCTCGATCAGGTCCACGCCCAGCGCCTGCAGCCGCGGCGCGTAGGCGCACAGCTCGTCCACGCTCCAGGACTGGTTGGCATCGACGACCAGGCGCGCATCCGGCGCGCCGCGGCGCACCGCGGCCACCGCCTCCAGCGGCGACTCGCGCGCCACCTTGACCTTGAGCCACGGGAACCGTGCATGGCGGCGCGCGGTCGCCTCGTAGGCATCCAGGCCGCGCATGCCGATGGTGGCGACGCTGGCCACCGGCGCCCAGCGCGCGGCGCCGGCGCGCTGCCACACGGGCACGCCGCTGCGCTTGGCCTCCAGGTCCCACAGCGCCGCGTCGAGCGCATGGCGCGCGCCGCCGGCCGGCATCAGTTCCAGCAGCTGGTGGCGGTCGCAGCCGGCCTCGATCGCCGGCCGCACCTGCTCGATCTGCGCCAGCATGCTTTCCGGGGTCTCGCCGTGATAGGCCACGCCACCGGCCTCGCCGCGGCCGATCGCGCCGTCCTCGTGCAGCTCGACGATGACCACGCGGGCCTCGTCGCGCACGCCGCGCGCGATCACGAAGGGTTCCTTCAGCTTCCAGGCATGCGCCCGTGCATGCAGCGTGCGCGCCATGCCGCTTAGCCCAGGATCGCCGCGACCGCCGGCTGCAGCGGCGTGCGCATCGGATCGAATGCCGGCACGCCGAGTTCGCGCTCGGCCCGCGCCAGGGCCTCCTGCGCCGCGGCCTCGTCCAGCGCGGCGGTGTTCAGGCTCACCGCGGCCAGGCGCGCCTGCGGGTTGGTCATCCGCGCCATCTGCAGGTACAGCCGCTCGGCCTCCTTCAGGCTCGGCAGCGGGTAGTCCGGCCAGCTGAGGATGTGCGTGCGCAGCGGGTCGTGGCACAGGACCAGCGCATCGGGCTGCGAGCCGTGCAGCAGGCCGAGGGTGACGCCGGCGTAGGCCGGGTGGAACAGCGATCCCTGGCCCTCGATGAGGTCCCAATGGCCGTCCGCGGCGGCCGGCGAGATGCATTCGGCCGCGCCGGCGATGAAGTCGGCCACCACCGCATCGACCGCGATGCCGGCGCCGGCGATCATGATCCCGGTCTGCCCGGTGGCGCGGAAATCGGCGTCCACGCCCTGCGCGCGCATCGCCCGCGCCAGCGCCAGTGCGGTGTACTTCTTGCCCAGCGCGCAGTCGGTGCCGACCATCGCCGCGCGCTTGCCGCTGCGGCGCTTGCCGGTGGCGCGCGGCAGGTCGGCCGGCGGCCGGCGCACGTCGACCAGCCGCACGCCGGCGTCGTTCGCCGCCCGCGCCAGCCCCGGCACCGATTCCAGCGCCGTGTGCAGGCCGCTGACGATGTCCAGGCCGGACGCCGCTGCCGCGACCAGTGCCGGGCCCCAGTGCGCCGGGATGCGCCCGCCCACCGGGGTCACGCCGATCACCAGCGAGCGCGCGCCGACCACCACGGCCGCGGCCGGGTCCAGTTCCGGCAATCCCAGATCGACCAGGCCGCCGGGCATGTGCATCTGGCCGACGCAGGCCTCGCCCGCCCAGTCGCGCAGCCCGAACGCGGTCTTGGCCTTGAGCGGGTTGGTCTCCTCGCCCAGGAACAGCAGGTAGGGCCTGCGCAGCACCACCGTGTTGAATGCGCTCATCGCGTCCCCGCCCCCGTCTGCCACCGCCTGTCGTGCATCTGCGTGTACTCCCGGATCCATGTCGCCCGGTCCGAACCATGCCGGGTCCGCGGGCATTGGACCATGCCCGCGCACGGGACGAATCGGAAGAAACCCGCATGTTCGCCCGCCCCGGCAGCCGGCGCGCACTTGCCGCCGCGTCCGCGCGGGTGCTAGAAGACGGACGACTGCAACGCCGCGCAGGAAGGGCGGCAACGCCCGCTTCCCATGGCCGCCACGACGGCCGCAGCGACCGGCCCAGGACACCCCATGCCCATGCTCGACACCTTCGATGCCTCCGATGCCCGCGTCCTCGCGGACCGCAGGGACGCCGAACGCATGGCACTGGTCCGCTCGCTGGACATGGCCGAACTGTGGCGCGCCTGCTCGACGCTGGTCAGCCGTACGCTGCCCTGCCATTCCTGCAGCCTGCTGTTCGACATCGACGGCTACCGGCCGCAACAGGGCCGGCACCACCTGGCCGACGCCGGCGACGGCAGCGCGCGGCTGGTCACCAGCCTCGACGTGGCCGCGCCGTACCTGGACGCCAATCCGCGGATCCCCTGGTACACGTTCTCGCAGATCGCCCTGGGCGATGCGCACGCCGGCGAAC
>JAFADB010000107.1 GCA_023425225.1 Pseudomonadota bacterium | reverse complement strand
ACATGTGGAAGCCCACCCGGCAGGACAACCTGTGGTTCCACGGCGGCAACCTGCACCAGTCGCGGCACTACTCGCTGTACCTGGCGCTGCAGCTCAAGGCGCGCTACGAGGGCCTGGACACGCCGGTGTACCGGCTGGCGCCCAGCCACCACCTGCAGTGAACCCGCCCTGGTTCGTGAACGGACCCGGACGCGATTGACCTGGATCAATGTGCCGCCCGATGTGCGGGGCGACTGTGCGACTCCCCCACCTCCGGAAGTTTCCACGTGAGGAGATACCCATGCAGAAGACGATGAAAGCCGCCGTGGTGCGCGAATTCGGCAAGCCGCTGGTGATCGAGGAAGTGGAGGTACCCCGGCCCAAGGCCGGCGAGCTGCTGGTCAAGATCGAGGCCTGCGGCGTCTGCCATACCGACCTGCACGCCGCCGACGGCGACTGGCCGGTCAAACCCAAGCCGCCGTTCATTCCCGGCCACGAAGGTGTGGGCCACGTGGTGGCGGTGGGCGAGGGCGTCACCTACGTCAAGGAGGGCGACCGCGTCGGCATCCCGTGGCTGTATTCGGCCTGCGGCCATTGCGACCACTGCCTGGGCGGCTGGGAGACGCTGTGCGAGAAGCAGCAGAACACCGGCTACTCGGTCAACGGCGGTTTCGCCGAATACGCCATCGCCGATGCCGACTACGTCGGCCACCTGCCGAAGAACGTCGGCTTCGTCGAGATCGCCCCGGTGCTGTGCGCCGGCGTGACCGTCTACAAGGGCCTGAAGATGACCGACACCCGCCCCGGCGAGTGGGTGGTGATCTCCGGCATCGGCGGGCTGGGCCACATGGCGGTGCAGTACGCCCGCGCGATGGGCCTGAACGTGGCCGCGGTGGACGTGGACGACGCCAAGCTGGCGCTGGCGCGCAAGCTCGGCGCCACGGTGACGGTGAACGCCAAGACCACCGACCCGGTGGCCTACCTGAAGAAGGAGATCGACGGTGCCCACGGCGCCCTGGTCACCGCGGTCTCGCCCAAGGCCTTCGAGCAGGCGCTGGGCATGGTCCGCCGCGGCGGCACGGTGGCGCTCAACGGCCTGCCGCCGGGCGATTTCCCGCTGGACATCTTCGGCATGGTGCTCAACGGCATCACCGTGCGCGGCTCGATCGTCGGGACCCGCCTGGACCTGCAGGAGTCGCTGGAGTTCGCCGAGCAGGGCAAGGTCGCCGCCACCGTGTCCACCGACTCGCTGGAGAACGTCAACGACGTGTTCGCGCGCATGCACAAGGGCCAGATCGAGGGCCGTGTGGTGCTGGACTTCGCCGCCTGACCGGTGGCGGATGCGGCCTGGAGGCGGGCATGCCCGACCTCCAGGCCGGCGCATGATCCGTGGCAGCGCGGTGCGACGTGGTTCCTGCCACATCGGCCGCGACGTCGTGCCGTTCCGCCGGGGGGTGCCGCAACCGCGGTCGATGACCGGCAGACCATGCCGCGCCACCCCACAATCCCGTTCCGGCAACGTCTACCCGGGAGCCCCGCCATGTCCGACCTGCCGCTCCAGGTGACGGCCACGCCAGCGGCGCTGCAGCTGATCGACACGCTGCGCGCCCGCCACGGGCCGCTGCTGTTCCACCAGTCCGGCGGTTGCTGCGACGGCTCCTCGCCGATGTGCTACCCGGTCGGCGACTTCATCGTCGGCGACCGCGACGTGCTGCTGGGGCAGATCGGCGGGGCCGACTTCTACATCAGCCCGTCGCAGTTCGAATACTGGAAGCACACCCAGCTGATCATCGACGTGGTCGAGGGCCGTGGCGGCATGTTCTCGCTGGAAAACGGCGAGGGCGTGCGCTTCCTGGTGCGCTCGCGGCTGTTCGACGACGAGGAGTTCGCGCGGCTGCGGCAGGCGGGGCGGGTCTAGCCCGGGCGGGTAAGGCCGCCGCCGGTTTGGACTGCCGGATTGGGCCATGGCATCCGCGGCCTTTTCTCGCCTGTGCGATCCCTTCCGTCTGTGCGATCCCTTCATCGCAGGACAGGAACAGACAAGTTCCCTTCTCCCGCTTGCGGGGCCACGGCCCCCTTTGGGGGGGAAGGTGGCGCGCAGCGCCGGATGGGGGAGCTTTTGCTATTGCTGTGGCTTCCCCATGCTCCAAGCCGCCCCCATCCGCCCTTCGGGCACCTTCTCCCCCAAAGGGGGCCGTGGCCTCGCAAGCGGGAGAAGGGGAGATTCCCGGCGCCAGCCTCAATCCGGCGCCTTGGCCGGCACGAACGGCGAGACCGGGTCGCTGGCGGGAAAGGTCTCCTCCAGCGCCTCGTCCTGGTTGTCGCTCTCGCGGCGCTTGCGTTCACGGCGCTCCGGCTCGCTTTCCGGCGTGCCGCGCCCGGGCGCGTCGGGCGGGTCCTTGCGGTCGCGGCTGCCCTGGCCGGACGGTCGCGGTTCGGTCACCGGCAGGTTGTCGGGAACCGGCAGGCTGTCCGGCACCGGCAGCGCCTCCGGATCGTCGGCATCGTTCTCGCCGGGCAGCAGCTCGTCCGGTTCGCGGCCGGCGCCGCGCTCGTCGTTCTCGTCGGCATCGTGCTTGCCGCGCTGCTCGCCGGGCAGCGGGGTCTCGTTCTCGCGCAGGGGGTCACGTGGCATGGGTGGGTCCTCTCGGTGGCAGGGACTGCAACTGCATACCCCGCCGGGTGAAAGCACCGCGAATCGCGCAAATCCAACGCCATGCTCACGCCGGCATCACCGCCGCGGCGCTACTGGTTGTCGTCCCCATCCGCCCCTGGCCACGGGACGCCGCCATGACTCCCTCCGAACGCCGCCTGGACCGTTCGCTGGTCCACTGTCATCTCGACCCGCTGCCGCGCCGCTGGCGCCGCCGCTGCGCGCTGCCGGCCGAGCCCGCCGCCACCGCGCAGGACTTCGTCCACTACGCGTTGCGCGACTACGCCCAGCGCCGCTGCCAGGGCGGCCCGTCGTGGCGCGACCTGCGTCCGGCCTATGCCTTCGCCCTGGCCACCCACGCCGCCGACTGGCCGCGCGGGGCGGCCGATACCGAGGGCGACCTGGCCCAGCAATGGGAGCAGATGCGCGCCGAGTCGCGGCTGGACTGGACGCGCGCGCGCGCCGTGGTGGAGGACGCCTGGCACGCGCTGGACCACATGCCGGCGGCAGTCGTGCACGGGGCGCGGCACTGATGGCACGGCCGATCTGGACCGGCACGCTGTCCTTCGGCCTGCTCAACGTGCCGGTGTCGCTGATGTCCGGAGAGCGCAAGGTGGACCTGCAGTTCCGCATGCTCGACTCGCGCGACGGCAAGCCGATCCGCTTCGAGCGGGTCAACGCCGAGACCGGCGAGGAAGTGCCGTGGAAGGACATCGTCAAGGCGTTCGAGTACGACAAGGGCAGCTACGTGGTGGTGGACGAGGACGACATCCGCTCGGCGGCGCCGGAGAGCCACGAGACGGTGGAGGTGGAGACCTTCGTCGATGCCGACGCGATCGACCCGCGCTACTACGAGAAGCCCTACATCCTGGTGCCGGGCAAGAAGGCCGAGAAGGGCTACGTGCTGCTGCGCGAGACCCTGCGCGACACCGGCAAGGCCGGCATCGCCAAGGTGGTGATCCGCACCCGCGAGTACCTGTCGGCGGTGATCGCCCACGGCGATGCGCTGGTGCTGTTGCTGCTGCGCTACCCGCAGGAGCTGGTGCCGCCGGAGGACTACGCGCTGCCCGGCGAGCCGGCGGCGTCCTACCGCATCAGCCCGCGCGAGCGCGAGATGGCCGCCCAGCTGATCTCCTCGATGTCCGGGCAGTGGAATCCGGACAGCTACCACGACGAGTTCCGCGAACGCCTGCACACGCTGCTGCGCAAGCGCATCAAGGCCAAGGGCGGCACCACCAAAGTGGAGGAGGTAGCCGAGCCGCGCGAGGATGCGACCACCAACGTGGTCGATTTCATGTCGCTGCTGCGCAAGAGCCTGGACGCGAACAAGCGCACGCCGGCCAAGAAGACCGCCACCCGCGCGGTGGCGAAAAAGACGCCAACCAGGAAGGCGCCGGCCAGGAAGGCCGCCAAGGCGGCCGGCAAGGCACCGGCGGGCCCGGCCAGAAAGGCGGCCAGCCGCCGCAAGACCGGCTGAGGCCCGCATGTCGCTGCGCGATTACGTCCGCAAACGCCGCTTCGACCAGACCCCGGAGCCGTCCGCCACCAACGCCCCGCACGCCGCCAGGCACGCGCCGATCTTCGTGGTGCAGCTGCACCACGCCAGCACCCGTCACTACGACTTCCGCCTGGAGGCCGGTGGCGTGCTCAAGAGCTGGGCGGTGCCCAAGGGGCCGTCGCTGCGCCCCGGCGACAAGCGCCTGGCGGTGCAGGTGGAGGACCACCCGCTGGGCTATGCCACCTTCCACGGCGACATCCCGGCCGGGCAATACGGTGCCGGCCACGTCGACGTGTTCGACCACGGCACCTGGTCGTGCGACGGCGATCCGCTGGCGGCGCTGGCCGCCGGCAAGCTCGACTTCGAACTGCACGGCGACAAGCTGCACGGCGCCTGGACCCTGGTGCGCACCCACATGTCCGGCCGCCAGCCGCAATGGCTGCTGATCAAGCGCCACGACGCCTACGCCGCCGACCTGGAGGCCGACGACCTGGTGGACGATCCGGCGCCGGCCACGCCGCGCCGGCAGGCGACGCGGGCCCGCCGTGTGGGGGCTACGGCCGCCGCCGATCCACCCGCGGCACCGGCCAGGACCAGAGCTGCGGCAAAGACCGCGCCCAAGGCGGCGACAAAGGCGTCGAAGAAGACCGCCACGAAGAAGGCCGCCGGCGGACGCGCAAGCGCGGTACGCGCCCGCCAGGACTGGCATGCGCAGGCCCTCGCGCTGGACGGCGCCCGCGACGCGCCGTGCCCGGCCGGGCTGGCGCCGCAGCTGTGCACGCTGGTGCCGCAGGCGCCGGAAGGCGAGGGCTGGCTCAACGAGATCAAGTGGGACGGCTACCGGCTGCTGGCCGACCGCGTCGACGGCACGCTGCGGCTGCGCTCGCGCAACGACCTGGACTGGACCGCGAAGGTGCCGGCGGTGGCCGAGGCGGTGGCGGCACTGCCGGTGGACGACGTGCGCCTGGACGGCGAACTGGTGGTGCTCGACGCCGATGCGCGCAGCGACTTCTCCGCGCTGCAGGCGGTGCTGGAGGGCAGCGCGCGCCAGCCGCTGCGCTACGTGGTGTTCGACCTGCTCGGCGTGGCCGGGGTCGACCTGCGGCGCACCCCGCTGCTGCAGCGCAAGCAGCTGCTGCAGGCACTGCTCGGTCCCGGCCCGGGCGTGCTGGCCTACAGCGACCACGTCATCGGCCATGGCCGCGAGGTCTACGCCGCGGCGGCGGCCAAGGGCTACGAGGGCATCGTCAGCAAGCGCGTCGATGCGCCCTACGGCAGCGGCCGCGACGGCGACTGGCTGAAGATCAAGCGCGGCGAGGTCGACGAGTTCGCCGTGGTCGGCTACACCGATCCCAAGGGCGCGCGCAGCGGCTTCGGCTCGCTGCTGCTGGCGCGCCTGCGCGACGGCGCGCTGCAGTACGTGGGCCGGGTCGGCAGCGGCTTCGACGAGGCCACGCTGGCGCAGCTGTCCACGCGCCTGCGCGCGCTGGCCACCGCGCAGGCGCAGGTCGACCTGCCGCCGCAGGTGCCGTTCTCCGCGCGCAGCGTGCACTGGGTGCGGCCGCAGCTGGTGGTGGAGGTGGCGTTCCGCGGCTGGGCCAAGGAAGGGCTGCTGCGCCAGGCCAGCTTCAAGCGCCTGCGCCCGGACAAGGACGTGGCCGAGCTGGCCTCCACCGATACCGACCCGCCGGTGCCGCAGGCCGCGGCGCCGGCCGACCCGCCGCCGCGGCGCCCGTCCCGATCCCGCACCCCAGGAGCCGCCGCCGTGGCCACCGACGATGTCGCCATCACCCATCCCGAGCGCGTGGTCTACCCGGCCGAGGGCATCACCAAGGCGCAGGTGGCCGACTACTACCGCCAGGTGGCGCGCTGGCTGCTGCCGGAGGTGGTGCGGCGGCCGCTGTCGCTGCTGCGCTGCCCGGACGGGGCCGGCGGGGAGTGCTTCTTCCAGAAGCACCACGGCGCGGGCCTGGGCGCGCACTTGCACGCCATCCCGCTGCGGCAGAAGAGCGGGGTGGAGGACTACCTGTACATCGAGGACGCCGAGGGCCTGCTCGAGCTGGTGCAGATGAACACGCTGGAGCTGCACCCGTGGGGCGCGACGGTGGACGATCCCGAGCATCCGGACCGGCTGGTGTTCGACCTCGACCCCGGCCCCGGCGTGGCCTGGGATGCCGTCAAGCAGGCCGCGCGCGAGATCCGCGCGCGCCTGCGCGAGGCCGGCCTGGAGAGTTTCGTGCGGCTGTCCGGCGGCAAGGGCCTGCACGTGGTGGTGCCGGTGTTGCCGCAGGCCGGCTGGGACCAGGCGCGCGATTTCTGCGAGGCCTTCGCCCAGGCGCTGGCCACGCAGGCGCCGCAGCGCTACATCGCCACCATGAGCAAGGCCCGGCGCGACGGGGTGATCTTCGTGGACTGGCTGCGCAACGGCCGCGGCAACACCAGCGTGTGCAACTGGTCGCTGCGCGCGCGCGAGCACGCCAGCGTGGCCATGCCGCTGCGCTGGGAGGAACTGGCGAAGATCGATTCGCCGCAGGCCTTCCCGCTGGACAAGGCGCTGCAGCGCGCCGCGCGCCTGCGCAGCGATCCCTGGGACGGCATCGGGCAGGTACGGCAGACGCTGCCGGAGTAGGGCACCTGGCGCCTGCGACAGCGAAGGCGCGGGCCCGTCGGGGCAGGATGCGGCCACTTCCGGCCTCCGCCGGCGGGCGATGCCGGTGCGCGCAAACCGGGGCTGCAGGCGGGCAAATACAGGGGCAACGCCCGTCCCCGCGGCGGGTGCGGCGATCGGTCGCGCCCGGTCGTGGCCGATGCGCGGAAAACCCGTGATTTGCAGGCTCGTCGGCGTCGTCCTGCGGCGAAAGCGCGCAGGCGAATCGAGCCGGCCGGCAAGGCTGCGACATCCTGTCGCCTCGCCAGCGCCGGAGCGTTCGCTAGCTTTGGGGGCGACACTAGTTCTGGACCCTAAAACCGATGAAGATCCCAGTACCCGTCGCCCGCGAGTTCTGTCGGGCACAATTGGCCGCACTCGGCGTCGAGCCGGACATCGCCGCCGATGTCGCCACGCACCTGGTGGAATCCGACCGCGCCGGCTATTCCAGCCACGGCATTTCCATCCTGCCCAAGTACCGCCAGACCGCCCGCGAGGGCACCCTGCACATCAACGCCCGGCCGCTGTGCCGGCGCGACGAAGGCGTGCAGCTGTCCTACGACGGCGGCCAGGGGTTCGGCCAGTACATCGGCAAGCAGGTGTTCGACGCGGCGGTGGAACGCGCCCGCGCCGCCGGCCTGTGCGCCCTGACGGTCAGCCACAGCCACCACCTGGGCCGCATGGGCCATTACGGCGAGCAGGTCACCGCGCAGGGCATGATCCTGCTGGCGTACTCCAACGTGGTCAACCGCGCGCCGGTGGTGGCGCCGTTCGGCGGCCGCGAGGCGCGGCTGACGACCAACCCGCTGTGCTTCGCGCTGCCGCTGCCCGGCGGGCGCCCGGCGCTGGTGCTGGACATGGCCACCAGCCAGGCGGCGATCAACCGGGTGCGGGTGATCGCCGAGCGCGGCGAGCAGGTGGCGCCCGGCACGCTGATCGATGCGCAGGGCAACCCGACCACCGATGCGCGGGCGCTGTTCACCGATCCGCCCGGCGCGCTGCTGCCGTTCGGCGGGCACAAGGGCTACGGCCTGGGGCTGGTCACCGAGCTGCTGGCCGGGCTGCTGTCAGGCGGTGGCACCGTGCATCCGGCCAACCAGCACGGCGCCAGCGCCGCGATCAACAACCTGTTCGCGCTGGTGATCGACCCGGCCCGCTTCGTCGATCCGCAGTGGATGGCGCAGGAAGCGGCCGCGTTCATCGACTACCTGCATGCCTGTCCGCCGGCGCCCGGCTTCGAGTCGGTGCAGTACCCCGGCGAGTACGAGGCCCGCAGCCGCGCCGCGCACACGGAAACCATCGAGATCGGCGAACCGACCGTCCGGGCCCTGGCGGCCCTGGCCGCCGAACTGGGCACCGCGCCGCTGGCGGCCTGAGGCCCGGCTTCTTTCCGGCCGCTACCCCGGGCGCGACGGCGGCGGATGCCCGTCCGTCGCCGCGGCCGGGCGGGTGGCACCGCCGGAACAGGCCAGCCCGGCCAGGATCAGGCAGAAGCCGGCCGCGTGGTAGGCGTGCAGCGGCTCGTGCAGGAACAGTACCGACAGCAGCGCGCCGAACACCGGCATCAGGTGGATGAACAGGCCTGCCCGCGCCGGCCCCACGCGCGCCACGCCGAGGTTGTAGAGCAGGTAGGCCAGCACCGACGGGAAGATGCCGACGTAGGCGAACGCGGCCAGCGCGGGCGCGTTCCACTGCGCGCGCTGGCCGGAGGCGTACTCCCACAGGAACAGCGGCAGCAGGCACACCACGGCCACGCCGATCTGCGCCTCCATCAGCCCGACCCGGTCGATGTCGGCCGGCATGCCGCGCAGCCACAGCGTGTACAGCGCCCAGCAGACCATCGCCGCGAACACCACCAGGTCGCCGTGGGAAAACTGCAGCGCCGCCAGCCGCGTCCAGTCGCCGTGCAGCACGATGGTGAGCACGCCGGCGAACGACAGCGCCAGCCCCAGGTACTGCCGGGCGCCCAGCCGCTGCCGGTAGAACAGCGCGCCGAACAGCACGATCAGCAGCGGGATGAAGGAATTGAGCAGCAGGCCGTTGGTGGCGGTGGTCGAGCGCAGCCCGGCGTAGACCAGCGAGTTGAACGCGGCCACGCCGACCACGGCCAGCCCCAGCAGCCGCCAGCGGTGCTGCCAGTAACGCGGCAGATCGCGCCGCAGCGGCCGCCAGGCGAACGGCAGCAGGCAGGCGAAGGCGATCAGCCAGCGGCCGAAGGACAGCGTCATCGGCGGCACGTCGCCACGCACCGCGCGGCCGACGACGAAGTTGCCGGCCCAGAACAGCGGCGGCAGCACCAGGATCAGCAGGCCGGCCAGGTCGGGGCGGGGACGTGGGGTGCCGGGCATGGGAGTCCTGTGCGGTGACGGTCGCGCATGATCGCGCGTGGTGCGCGGGGCGTCATCCCGAGGCGGGGAGCGAAAGTTGTTCCCTTCTCCCGCTTGCGGGGAAAGGGATTCACCCGGGGCGGGCGCGCGCGGCGGCGTCTCAATGCCCGCCGCAGCAGTCGTTCCAGCCCTTGCCCTTGGGCGTCTGGCCGATGCCCGGGTTGAAGCTGTTGGTCGGGTCGAGCTGGCGGTAGAACTGTTCCAGCGCCGGCTTGGCCTTGTACAGGTGGCCGACGTTGTGCTCGGCCGGGTACTCGGCGCCGCGCTTGTCCAGCAGCGCCCACATCGCGTGCTCGATCGCCAGCGGGTTGTGGCCCTTGCGCACGATGTAGTCCTGGTGGAACACGTGGCAGAAGAAGTGGCCGTAGTAGAGCTTGGCCACCAGCGTGTCGTCGATGTCGGCCGGCAGCGTCTCCACCCAGTCGCGGTCGTTGCGGCGCAGCGCCACGTCCAGCGCCACGATGTCCTCCACCTCGTGCCGGTGCACCTCGCGGTAGCGCACCGCCGCGCCGGCGACCGCGAAGCGGTGCAGGAACGCCTTGCGGCCCTCGTCGGCATCGCACTTGAAGTAGCCGCCGCTGGTGGAGGCGGTGAAGTGCTGCTTGAGGAACACGTCGGTCAGCGGCGCCATCGCCGCGCCGACCTTGAGCAGCAGGTGGTGCTCGTAGCGGTCGCGGTACTCGCGCATGCGCGCCGGCAGGTGGCTGGGCAACAGCGCCATCAGCGCCTGCATCGTCCGGTCGGTGACTCCGCGCAGGCCGAGCCGCTCGAAGAAGCCGTCGATGCGGCTCTTGAGCGCGAACGCGGCCGGCACCTTGTCGGTGCCCAGCCTGTCGATCAGCAGGAAGGTGTCCTTGCCGTACTTTTCGCCGATGTCGTAGGCGTCGCGGTGGATGTACTCGCCGCTGATCGGCAGCTCGTCGAAGGCGGTGAGCATGTAGCGGCGGATCTCGGTGAGATCGTCCGGGTCGTTGCTGCCGATGTAGAACACCGCCGCGTCCTCGCGCGCGAAGGTGTCCAGCCGCACCGCGAACACCGCCAGCCGCCCGGCCGAGCCGGCGGCCTCGTACAGGCGCACCGGATCGGCGTTGTAGC
>JAFADB010000095.1 GCA_023425225.1 Pseudomonadota bacterium | reverse complement strand
GTGCTGAGCCGCCCCGAGCCTGCGATCCGCCAGAACCCGGCCAACCTGCCCGATCTCATCGACATCAAGGGACAGGAAAGCGCCAAGCGGGCGCTGGAAGTCGCCGCCGCCGGCGGCCATCACGTCCTGCTGTGCGGGAGCCCAGGCAGCGGCAAGACACTGCTGGCCTCGCGCCTGCCCGGCATCCTGCCCGAGGCCAGCGAGGCCGAGGCGCTGGAAACGGCGGCGATCGCCTCGGTCAGCGGCCGCGGCTTCGACCCGGCACGCTGGCGCCAGCGCCCGTACCGCTCGCCGCACCACACCGCCAGCGCGGTGGCACTGATCGGCGGCGGCACCCATCCGCGGCCCGGCGAGATCTCGCTGGCGCACAACGGCGTGCTGTTCCTGGACGAGCTGCCCGAGTGGAGCCGGCATGCACTGGAGGTGCTGCGCGAGCCGCTGGAATCGGGCACGGTGACGGTCTCGCGGGCGGCGCGCAGCACCGATTTCCCGGCGCGCTTCCAGCTGGTGGCGGCGATGAACCCGTGCCCGTGCGGCTGGGCCGGCGATGCCAGCGGGCGCTGCCGCTGTTCGCCGGACGTGGTGCGCCGCTACCGCGCGCGGATCTCCGGGCCGCTGCTGGAGCGCATCGACCTGCACGTGGAGGTGCCGCGGCTGTCGCCGCAGGAACTCCGGCCGCAGGCGCCGGCCGGCGAGGATTCGGCCGGCATCCGCCGGCGCGTCGAGCAGGCACGCGAACGCCAGCTGGCCCGCGCCGGCACGCCGAACGCGCGGCTGGGACAGGCCGAGACCGAACGCCATTGCCGGCTGCACGAACGCGACCAGGCGTTGCTCGAGCGCGCGATCGAGCAGTTGCGGCTGTCGGCGCGCTCGATGCACCGCATCCTGCGGGTGGCGCGCAGCATCGCCGACCTGGCCGGCGCCGCCGACATCGAAACGCCGCACCTGACCGAGGCGATCAGCTACCGGCGGATGGAGGCCGGCAGCGGCAGCGGCGGCTGACCACGGCGGCGCCGCAGGCGCAGAGCCGGGCTTGCCCGGCTGGGGCCGTGCCGGAAAAGCCTGGCCGGGCGAGCGAGGCTCTACGCGCCGGCGTCGGCCAGCTCCACGCAGTCCAGCGCCGGTAGCGTGCCGCCGGCCACCGCCGCGGCGATCGCGGCATCGGCCTGCACGGTGTCGATGCCGTGCGCCGGGTACCAGGCCGGGTCGTAGTAGCTGTGGGCGTAGCGCTCGCCCGAATCGCACAGGATGGTCACGATCGAGCCGCTGCGCCCGGCCGCGCGCATGCGCTGGGCGGCGGCCAGCACGCCGACGAAGTTGGTGCCGGTGGAGCCGCCCACGCGCCGGCCCAGGGTGGCGCTGACGTGGCGCATCGCCGCCAGGCTCAGCGCGTCGGGCACCTTGACCATCGCGTCCACGCAGCTGGGGATGAAGCTCGGCTCCACCCGCGGCCGGCCGATGCCCTCCACCCGAGACCCGCCGGTGCTGGCGATGTCGCGCCAGGGCCGGCCGGCCAGCGCTTCGCGGTAGCCGTCGAAGAACACCGACACCTCCGGGTCCGCGCACAGGATGCGGGTGTCGTGGCAGCGGTAGCGCACGTAGCGCCCAAGCGTGGCCGCGGTGCCGCCGGTGCCGGGGCTGCAGACGATCCACTCCGGCACCGGGTGCGGTTCCAGCGCCATCTGCTTGAAGATCGACTCGGCGATGTTGTTGTTGGCGCGCCAGTCGGTGGCGCGCTCGGCGTAGGTGAACTGGTCCATGAAGTGGCCGCCGGTCTCGCGCGCCAGCCGGTGCGAGGCGCCGTCCAGGTCGCAGGCGCGCTCGACCAGCTGGCAGCGCCCGCCCTGGAACTCGATGGCGGCGATCTTCTCCGGCGAGGTCGAGGCCGGGATCACCGCCACGAACGGCAGCCCCAGCAGGCGGGCGAAGTAGGCCTCCGACACCGCGGTCGAGCCGCTGGAGGCCTCGATCACCGGCGCGCCCTCGCGCAGCCAGCCGTTGGCCAGCGCGTACAGGAACAGCGAACGCGCCAGCCGGTGCTTGAGGCTGCCGGTGGGGTGGCTGGACTCGTCCTTCAGGTAGATGTCGATGCCGGGGAAGCCGGGCAGCGACAGCGGGATCAGGTGGGTATCGGCCGAGCGGTTGAAGTCGGCCTCGATCTTGCGGATGGCCTGGGCCACCCAGTCGCGATGGGTCATGTCGGTGCGGTCGGGTCAGGCGGGAAAAGCGCGCCCACGATACACCTGCGGCGGGCGATCCCCGGCGCGGCGATGGCGGGTCGCGGATGGCTCATGCGCCGGCCACCGTCATCCGCTCGACCAGGATCGAGCCGGTGCGGATGCGCAGGCGCCGGTCCACGTCGCTGCCGACCGCGACGATGCCGGCGTACATGTCCTTCAGGTTGGAAGCGATGGTGATCCCCTCCACCGGGTAGGCGATCCGGCCGTGTTCCACCCAGAAGCCGGCCACGCCGCGCGAATAGTCGCCCGACACCAGCGACACGCCCTGGCCCATCACCCGGGTCACCAGCAGGCCGCTGTCCATGCGCCGCAGCAGCGCCTGCAGGTCGTCGTCGCCGTGGCTCACCTCCAGGTTGCTGATGCCGCCGGCGTTGCCGGTGCTGGCCAGCCCGAGGCGGCGCGCCGAGTGGCTGTCCAGCACGTAGCGCTGCAGGCGGCCGGCGGCGACCAGCGGCGAGGTGGTGGTGGCCACGCCCTCGGCGTCCTGGTTGCGCGAGCCCGGTCCGCGTCGCAGGTGCGGACATTCGCGCAGGTCGACGAAATCCGGCAGCACGCGCTGCTGCAGCTGGCCGGCGAGGAAGCTGGCGCCCTGGGCGACCGCGCTGCCCTGCGCCGCCGCGACGAGATGGCCGAGCAGACCGGCGGCCATGTCGGCGGCGAACAGCACCGGGCACTGCCGGGTGCCCAGCCTGCGCCCGTCCAGCCGGGCGACCGTGCGCTCGGCGGCGCGGCGGCCGACGGCGCCGGGATCGGCCAGGTCCGCGGACGCGCAGGCGGTGTCGTACCAGCTGCCGCCGTGCATGCCATGCGCGTCGCGGGCGATGAACGCGGCCGACAGCTCGTGCCGGGTGCGCCGCTCGCCGCCGACGAAGCCGGCCGAGTCGGCGCGCGCCGACAGGATCGCGGCGGTCTCCACCGCGGCGCCCTCCGAGTTGACGATCCTCGCGTCGTGGCCGCGCCCGGCGGCCTCGGCCTGCAGCGCCAGTTCGATGGCCTGGCGTGCGTCCAGCGCCCACGGATGCCACAGGTCCAGGTCGTGCACCTCGCGTGGACGCAGCTGCGGATCGGCCAGGCCGGTGTACGGGTCGGGCTCGGTGCGGCGGGCGATGGCGCAGGCGGTGTCGGCGGTGAGCCGCAGCGAGTCGTTGCCGAAGTCGCCGGTGCTGGCCACGCCCTTGCGGCTGCCGAACCAGGCGGTCACGGTCAGCGTGCGCCCGCGCGTGCGGGTCAGCGTTTCCACCTCGCCCAGGCGCACGCCCACTTCCAGGCCGCTGGAGGAACGCACCGCCGCCTCGGCCTGGTCGGCGCCCAGCCGCCGGCAGAGCGCCACCGCCTGTTCGCACAGCGCCTGCAGGTCCTGCAGCTGCGCCGCGCTGTCGTCGCGCAGTTCCACATCGGCAAGCAGGTTCATGCGGCGGTGCCTCCCACGGTCATGGCGTCGATCTTCAGGGTGGGCTGGCCGACGCCGACCGGCACGCTCTGCCCGGCCTTGCCGCAGGTGGCGATGCCGGCATCGAGCCGCAGGTCGTTGCCGACCATCGACACCCGCGTCAGCACCTCGGCGCCGGCGCCGATCAGGGTGGCGCCGCGCACCGGCGCGGTGATGCGGCCGTCCTCGACCAGGTAGGCCTCGTTGGCCGAGAACACGAAGCTGCCGGTGGTGATGTCGACCTGGCCGCCGGCGAAGTTCACCGCGTACAGGCCGCGCCTGACCGAACGCAGGATCTCGTCCGGCTCGCGCTCGCCGGCCAGCATGTAGGTGTTGGTCATGCGCGGCATCGGCAGGTGCGCGTACGACTCGCGGCGGCCATTGCCGGTGCGTGCCTTGCCCATCAGCCGCGCGCTCATGCGGTCGTGCATGTAGCCCTTGAGGATGCCGTCCTCGATCAGCGGGGTGCACTGGGTCGCGGTGCCCTCGTCGTCGACCGACAGCGAGCCGCGGCGGCCGGCCAGGGTGCCGTCGTCGACGATGGTCACCCCGGGCGCCGCCACGCGCTGGCCCATGCGCTCGGAGAACACCGAGGTGCGCTTGCGGTTGAAGTCGCCTTCCAGGCCGTGGCCCACCGCCTCGTGCAGCAGCACGCCGGGCCAGCCCGGCCCGACCACCACGGTCATCTCGCCGGCCGGCGCCGCCACCGCTTCCAGGTTGACCAGCGCGCGGCGCACCGCCTCGCGGGCGTACTCGCGCGCCGCACCACGCCCGGTCAGCGCGACCAGGTCGAAGCGGCCACCGCCGCCGGCGCTGCCGGACTCGCGGCGGCCGCCCTGCTCGGCGATGACCTGCACGTTCAGCCGCACCAGCGGCCGCACGTCGGCCACCAGGGTGCCGTCGGAGGCGGCGATCAGCACGGTCTCGCTGCTGGCGGTGAGATTGGCCATCACCTGGGTGACGCGCGGATCGGCGGCGCGCGCGCAGGCGTCGATCTCGCGCAGCAGGGCGATCTTGGCGTCGCCCGGCAGGCTGTCGACCGGATCCAGCGCCGGATACAGCGGCCGGGGCGCGCTCACCGCCAGCGCCCTGCCGCAGCCGTTGCCGCCGGCGTGGGCGATGGCGCGCGCCGAACCGGCCGCTTCCCGCAGCGACGGCAGGTCGATCAGGTCGGAGTAGGCGAAGCCGGTCTTGTCGCCGGACACCGCGCGTACGCCGACCCCCTGCTCGATGGCATGGCGACCGCTCCTGACCAGGCCATCCTCCAGCGCCCACGACTCGCTGCGCGAATGCTGGAAGTACAGGTCGGCGGCATCGATGGACGGTGCCATCAGCTGCGAGAGCACGGCATCGAGACTGGCCTGCGACAGGCCGGTGGGGACAAGCAGGCGCTGCTCGGCCTGTTCGATCGGTGAATTCATGCGAATGCCTCGG
>JAFADB010000077.1 GCA_023425225.1 Pseudomonadota bacterium | reverse complement strand
AGGCGCCCGGAGCCGCCGGCGCCGGCGGCGGCGATGTCGCGCGGCATCGACAGCAGGATCTGCTCGGCTACCTCGCGCAGCATCATGTCGCCCTGCCGGCTCTGCTGGCGCGACAGCTGCAAATGCTCGCAGACCAGCCACGCCAGCCAGCCCAGCAGCAGGATCGCCATGATGGTCTTGAGCAGCTTGAGCTTGAGCGAGGGGTTGCGCATGTCAGCCGATGCGGTAGCCGATACCGTGCACGGTGACGATGAACTCCTCGCCGAGCTTGCGCCGCAGCTGGTGCACGTACACCGCGATGGTGTTGCTCTCGATGGTGCCGTCGCCGCCGTAGACCAGCGTCTCGAGCACCTCGCGCGGGACCGCGCGGCCGCGCCGTTCCATCAGCGCCAGCAGGGTGCGGTACTCGTTGGTGCCGAGCCGGACCGGCGCGCCGTCGCGGCTGACCGTGCGCGCGGCCGGGTCCACGCTGACCTCGCGCCAGGACAGCTGCGGCGTCACCCGGCCCTGGGCGCGGCGCACCAGCGCACGCAGCCGCGCGCACAGCTCGTCGCTCTGGAACGGCTTGACCAGGTAGTCGTCGGCGCCGGCATCCAGGCCGCTGACGCGATCGCTGAGGCGGTCGCGTGCGGTGACGATCAGCACCGGGGTGGCGTCGTAGCGCTGGCGCAGGCCGCGCAGCACGTCCAGCCCGGAGCCGTGCGGCAGGCCCAGGTCCAGCAGCACCGCGGCGTAGCCGTGCTCGACCAGCGCCAGACGCGCGGCCGCGGCGTCGCCGGCGCGGTCCACCTGCCAGCCGTCGCGGGCCAGCGCGGCGGCTACGGCATCGCCGAGCATGCGGTCGTCTTCGACGAGCAGGACCTGGGACAAGGCAGGGTTTCCGGAAGATGCAGCCGGCGATGGTAGGCCGCGGGCTTTAAGAAGTTCTTAATCGCACCGGCACGGCTGTCGCCGCCGCCGGCCAGCACCGATAATGCCGCGGTGAGCGAATCCCCCGAACTGCTGCAGATCCTTTACCTCGATCAATCCCTGGCCGTGGTCGACAAGCCGGCCGGGCTGATGGTCCACGACAGCAAGCTGGCCCGTGGCGAGGACGACTTCCTGGCCGACCGCCTGCGCGAGCAGCTCGGACGGCCGATCTTCCTGGTGCACCGGCTCGACCGCGCCACCAGCGGCTGCCTGCTGCTGGCCTTCGACCGCGACAGCGCCAGCGTGCTGGGCAAGGCGCTGATGGCCGGCGAGGTGGAGAAGGACTACCTGGCCGTGTGCCGCGGCTGGCCGGCCGAGGAACGTTTCACCGTCGACCACGATCTGGACGGGGGACCCGGCAAACCGCTCAAGAAGCCGGCCGTCACCGATTTCCAGCGGCTGGCCACCGGCGAGCTGGCGCTGCCGTCGGCCGGCTTCCCGACCTCGCGCTACGCGCTGCTGCGCTGCCAGCCGCGGACCGGGCGCTTCCGCCAGATCCGCCGCCACCTCAAGCATCTGTCGCACCACCTGATCGGCGACACCAGCCATGGCGATGGCCGCCACAACCGCAGCTTCCGCATGCTCGGCGTGCACCGCATGCTGCTGCATGCCGAGCGGCTGGCCTTTCCCGATCCGCTCGACGGCCGGCGCATCGAGGTGCATGCGCCGCTGGACGCGCAGTTCGCCAGGGCCTGCGAGCTGTTCGGCTGGCAGCCGGCAAGCCGGAGCACGGGCGCGGCGTGAGCCGCGCTGGGGCGCTACCGGGAGACCCAGCGCGGCTCACGCCGCGCCCGCGCCGACCGCTCAGGGCTGTTGCGGCGCGGCCTCCGGCTCGCGCGCGATCTGCTCCAAGTCGCGCTGCAGCTCGACGAACAGCGGCGTCATCTTCTGCTGGATCGCCAGCATCAGGTTCTGCATCAGCGCCGGGGTCTTGTCCAGCAGGCTCTGCCCGGCCGGGCTCTCGTAGAACTCGGCCATCGCCAGCACGTCCTCCCTGGAGAACGACTGCTTGTACAGGTCCACGTACATCGGCCGCATCTGCGACCACGACAGCGCGGTGCGCACGGTCTGGCGGGTGCGTTCCTGGATGCGCCGCAGCCGTTCCTGCTGGCCGGCGTCGAGCGCGTGCTGCGCCACCAGCTGGTCGAACTGCTGCTGCTGCATCGCCTCGATCTGCGGCAGCATGCCGTCGAGCATGGTCTGCGCGCGCGAGGCCGACAGCAGGCGGTTGACGTCGGCATCGCCGGGCGGCTCGGCCAACGCCGGCAGCGCGGCCAGCGCCAGCAGCAGCGCAAGCATCGGGCGGGAAATCCGGGTGAGGTTCATGCAGGCATCCTGCGTGCGGACCAGCCGGCAGCATAAGGGAATCGCGGCGGCCGCGGCACGGAACCGGCCGGGGCCGATCACGGTCGGCCCGTTTACAATCGGCGCATGGGGAATGCGACCATCCAGATCAGCGCCACGCTGGCGATCGCCGAGGACGAACTCGTCGAGCGCTTCGTGCGCGCCAGCGGCGCCGGCGGGCAGAACGTCAACAAGGTCTCCACCGCGGTGGAGCTGCGTTTCGACGTGGCCGGCTCGCCGTCGCTGCCCGAGCCGCTGCGCGCGCGCCTGCTGGCCCGCCGCGACCGCCGCCTGACCTCCGAGGGCGTGCTGGTGATCGATGCGCAGCGCTTCCGCACCCAGGACCGCAACCGCGAGGATGCACGCGCGCGCCTGGTCGAGTTCATCGCCGCCGGGCTGTCGGTGCCCAAGCGGCGCATCGCCACCAAGCCCACCCACGGCTCCAAGCTGCGCCGCCTCGACGCCAAGCGCGAGCGCAGCCAGGTCAAGCGTGGGCGCTCCTCCAACCACTGGGATTGAATCCTTGAGCCAGAACGATTTGCTGCTGCAGCCCGCTCCCCCGCAGATGCCGAAGGTGAAGCCCAATGCCTTCACCCGCTGGATGGGGCGCACCGCGCTCCGGCTCGGCGGCTGGCGCCTGGTCGGCACGCTGCCCGACATGTCGCGGCTGGTGATGATCGTGGCGCCGCATTCGTCCAACTGGGACGGCTTCTGGGGGTTCGCCGCGAAGATGGCGCTGGGCTTCCAGGTGCGGGTGCTGGGCAAGGCGCAACTGTTCTGGTGGCCGCTGGGGCCGCTGCTGCGGCGGCTGGGCGCGATCCCGCTGGACCGCAGTTCGCCGCAGGGCACGGTCGGCCAGGCGATCGCGCTGATCCGCGATTCCGAGCGCATGTGGTACGTGATCACCCCGGAAGGCACGCGCAAGCGCGTGGAGCACTGGAAGAGCGGCTTCTGGAAGATCGCCAAGGGCGCCGGGGTGCCGATCCTGCCGGCCTACTTCGACTATCCCAGCCGCACGATAGGACTCGGCGAGCTGTTCTGGCCGGGCGAGGACATGCAGGCCGACATGGCGGCCATCCGCGCCTGGTACCGCCCCTGGCGCGGCAAGAACCGCGATACGCTCTGAAGCCGGTGCGGCGGGCGCGCGCCTGCGGCGGGCGCGGCGAGGGCGCCGCCGGATCGATCCCCTCTCCGGCCAGGCCCCGCACTGGCCGCCGGCCAGCGAGACCGTCATGACCTCCAAGCACCTGCGCATCCTGTCGTTCCTGTCCTGCCTGTGGCTGCCCGCCGCCGCCGTCACCGCCGCGCCGGTGCAGCCCGTGCTGGTGATCCACGGCGGCGCCGGCGTCACCCGCGCCGGCCTGTCGGCCGCCGACGAGGCCGAGGCGCGCGCGGCGATGACCCGCGCGCTGCAGGCCGGCCATGCCGTGCTGGCCGGCGGCCAGCCGGCGGTCGATGCGGTGGCCGCCACCATCGCGGTGCTGGAGGACGCGCCGCAGTTCAACGCCGGCCGCGGCGCGGTGTTCACCCACGACGGCCGCAACGAGCTGGATGCCTCGATCATGGACGGCGCCAGCGGCCAGGCCGGCGCGGTGGCCGGCGTGCACCGGGTGAAGAACCCGATCCGCCTGGCGCGCGCGGTGATGGAGAAATCCAGGCACGTGATGCTGGTCGGCGACGGTGCCGAGGTCTTCGCGCAGGAGCAGGGGATCGAGCTGGTCGATCCGTCCTACTTCCGCACCGACAAGCGCTGGCAGCAACTGCAGCGGGCGTTGAAGGAGGAGGCCGGCGGCCAGGCCCATGCCGACCTCGAGACCGCCAGGCACTTCGGCACCGTCGGCGCGTTGGCGCTGGACGCGCAGGGCCGGCTGGCCGCCGGCACCTCCACCGGCGGCATGACCAACAAGCGCTACGGCCGCGTCGGCGACTCGCCGATCATCGGCGCCGGCACCTATGCCAACGACCAGTGCGCGGTGTCCGGCACCGGCTGGGGCGAGTACTACATCCGTGCGGTGGCCGCCTACGACATCTGCGCGCGGGTGAAGTACGCCGGCCAGAGCCTGCAGCAGGCGGCCGAGGCGGTGATCGACCAGCAGATCCCGGCCGCCGGCGGCGATGGCGGCGCGATCGCGCTGGGCCGCGACGGCAGCATCGCCTTCCCGTTCAACACCGACGGCATGTACCGCGGCTGGATCGGTGCCGACGGCGTGGCGCACGTGGCGATCTTCAAGGACGAGACGCTGTAATAGGGCGGAGGGCGGACCGGGCCCCGCGGCGCCGGCCGTTCCTCGTCGTGGCCATGTCGCCGGGCACCAGCCCGACCGATGCGGGAGTCCGGCAAGCAGTACGCCGACTGCCCGCGCCGGGTGCCGCCGCGTACCCCGGGCGCCCTCGGCCGACGGGCAACCAGGACTGTACGGTTCCGACCGGCTCGGGCCGTCCGGATTGGCTGAATGGGGCGGTGCCCTTCCCCGGCGAAAGGAGTACTTTGCGCGTCTGCCTTTTTTCGCCCCTCCAGGAGCCCGCTTCATGTCGCGTACCCTTGTCCTGGCCGCCGCCATCAG
>JAFADB010000003.1 GCA_023425225.1 Pseudomonadota bacterium | reverse complement strand
AGCGCCAGCAGGATCAGCACCAGCACCGGCACCAGGAACAGGTGCGAGAGGCTGTAGAGGCCGGCTTCGAGATTCTTCATGGATGGTTCCGTCGTGCGATTTTCGGGGGAAGGGAAAGGCGGCGCAGGTTGGCGCGGCGCTGGTGCCAGCCGCCGCCGGCCAGCAACAGCAGCAGGGCCGCCGCGCCGAGCCATGGCTGCCAGGTCGCCGGTGCGGCGGGCGGGTCGAGCCGGCGCATCACCTGGCCGCGCACCGGCACGACGTCGGCGTCGGTGTCGGCCGCGGGAGGAGTCGGAGCCGGGGCGGGGGCCGCCGCGGCCGGGGACGATGCCGGTGCAGCCGCGGGGGTCGTCGTTGCCGAGGCCGGTGCCGGTGCGGCGGACACGCCGAAGCCGGTGGCGCGGCCCTGGCCTGACGTTGCCGCGGCGGTGCTGGTCGCCTGCGTTGCCTGCAACTGCCGCAGGCGTTGGCGCAGCTCGCCGGTGGTGGCGGCGTCGGCCTGCCAGTAGCCGCGCTCCACCGCTTCGAGCATGCGTCCGATCATCTGCGCCTGCGCGGCCGGATTGCTGCGCTCGAACCACTGCGCCACGCCCAGCCCGCGGCGGTCGCGCACGAAGGTGTCGTGGATCGCCTGCCACTGGTCGCCGCGCACGCTGGACGGGTCGGTGACCTGCCAGCCGAACAGGTTGTCCACGGTCTTGAGCACTTCCAGCGTGCCGGCGTAGCCCTCCTGCTGCATGGCGCCGATCCACTGCGGGTTGAGCGCGCGCGTACGCAGCTCGTCGGCCAGGAACCTGGCCGCGGTGGTGGTCTTGGGCGCCGACTGGCGCAGGTCGGCCACGTACAGCGGCGGGCTGGCGCCGTCGAGGTGGCGCACCGCCAGCGACAACCCGCCCAGGTACTCGAACGGATGGTCGGTGGTCAGCAGGCCGTTGCTGTTGGACGAGCGCGCCAGCACCGCGGCCTGCACGCCGCGCAGCTGCTCGGCCAGCAGGTTGCCGCCGGGCAGCACCACGCCGCCCTCGCGCGCGCCGTAGCCGTACTGCATGCGCTCGAGGAAGCCCTCGGCCAGCGTCGCGTCGCCCTTGTCGGCCTGCGCGTCGCGCGCCAGCACCGCGCCGTTGAGGCCGCTGCCGTATTCGCCCGGGGCGTTGGAGAAGATGCGCAGCGAAGCCAGCTGGCGCGCGCGCTGCGGGCTCTGTCCGCGTTCGAGCAGGCGCTGTTCGAACTGGCGCGCATGCGCGGCGACGGGGTTGCCGGGCGAGGGCGGCAGCGCCGCCAGGCGGTCGATCGCCTCGGCCAGCAGGCGCATGAACGGCTCGAACTGGTCGCGGTAGACGCTGGTCACCTGCACCACCGCGTCGATGCGCGGATGCGGCATGTCCGCCTCGGGCACGATCTCCAGCGCGGTGACCTTGCCGCCGGCGTCCCACACCGGGCGCAGGCCGAGCGCGTGCAGTACCTCGCTCTCCAGCACGCCGAGGTGGCGGATCGCCTCGCTCGACCACAGGCTGAAGGCGAGTTTGTCCGGCAGCGCGCCGCCATGGTCGGCGCGGTAGGCGGCCAGCAGCTGGTCCAGTGCCTGGCGGCCGGTGTCGAACGCGGCGCGGGTGGGAATGCGGTCCGGCTCGAACGGGAACAGGTTGCGGCCGCTGCGCACGTCCGGGTTGCGCACCGGGTCGCCGCCGCTGCCGGGGGCGACGAAGCCGCCGGCCAGCCCATGCAGCAGCGATTCGATCTCCTGGGTGTCGGCCAGCGCGGCATCGAGCTGGCGGCCGCGTTCGAGCTGCGTGCGCAGTGCCGGGTCGGCCACCGCGTCCAGCGGCGCGCCGTCGCGCAGGTAGCGCGCCAGGGTGCGGTAGGGCGTGCTGGCCTGCAGCTGCGCGTAGTCGCCGGCGAACACTTCCTGCGGGTCCAGCCCGAGCGCGCGGTAGTACGGCTCGCCGAGTTGCTGCATCACCGTGGACAGCTGGTGCTCGGGCGCGGCCGGCTGGCCGAAGGTGTGCAGGCCCAGCGGCATGGTCGCGCGCGCCAGTTCGTGCAGGTGGTCGTGCAGGGCGTCGAAGAAGGCGGGGAAGTCGGCCTGCATGCGCGCCGCGTCCCAGCCCATGTCGGCGGCGATGCCGGCATCGAGCGCGGCCTGGCGGATCTGCGCGGCGGTGGCCTGGCGCACCTGGCCGTCGTCCAGCTGCAGGTACTCGTGGATGGTGGCGTGCAGGTCGCGCAGCTCGTCGTACAGCCCTGCCGGGGCGAACGCCGGGGTCTGGTGGCTGACGGTCACCGCGCGGCCGCGGCGCTTGGCCTGCACCGCCTCGCCGACGTTGTCCTGGATGTACGGGTAGAACACCGGCAGGTCGCCGACCGTCAGGTACGGGTAGTCGTTGACCCATAGCCCGCGGTCCTTGCCCGGCGTCCATTCCTGGGTGCCGTGGGTGCCGAAGTGGACCAGCGCATCGGCATGCCAGCCCTGGCGCAGGAACAGGTAGGCGGCCAGGTAGTAGTGGCTGGGCAGCGAGGCCATGTCGTGGGTGGCCTCGCCGACGCGGCCGGCGCGCGGCGGCTGCGGCATGACCAGCAGCTTGCCCAGCTGCAGGCGCGGGATGACGAAAACCTGCTCGCCGTCGATCGTGCGCACCGCCGGATGCCGCGCCGGGTCGCCCCACTGCGCCAGCAGCGCCCGCTTCTGCGCTAGTGGCAGCGTGTCCAGCCACTGCCGGTAGCGCGCCACGGGGAAGGTCGCGGCCAGGCCGCGGGCGCGCAGGGCGTCGAGCGTGTCCGGCCGGTAGTAGCCGGCCAGCATCGCCTGGCCGGCGTCGATCAGCGCCTGCTCGCGCGCCGGGGTGACGTCGTAGCCGGCGTCGGCCATGCGCCGCGACAGCAGTTCCAGGCTGCGCGGCACGTTGAGGTGCGAGGCCGACAGGTTGTGCTCGCCGGCCGGGTAGTTCCAGAACATCAGCGCCACGCGCTTGTCGGCGGCCGGCGTGCGCCGCAGTGCGGCCAGCCGGGCGAGCTTGGCGGCCAGCGCGTCGATCTG
>JAFADB010000201.1 GCA_023425225.1 Pseudomonadota bacterium | reverse complement strand
GCCAGCAGCAGCCACACCGGCAGCACCGAGGCGACGAAGCCGTAGCCGATCAGCATCCAGGTGATCTGCACGCCGGTGAAGGTGAAGGCCGGGCCCCACACCGGGTCGGCGGCGACCTTGCCGCCATACCAGATCGCCAGCAGCAGCAGGACCAGGCCGACCACCGAGATCTCGCCGATCTTGCCCGGGCGGATGTAGCGCATGTAGATGCCCATCATGATCGCGATGGGCATCGTCGCGATCACCGTGAACATGCCCCACGGGCTTTCGGCCAGCGCCTTGACCACCACCATCGCCAGCACCGCCAGGATGATGATCATGATCAGGAAGGCGCCGAACAGGGCGATGGTGCCGGGGATCTGACCCATCTCCTCGCGTACCAGCTCGCCCAGCGAGCGGCCGTTGCGGCGCTCGGACAGGAACAGCACCATGAAGTCCTGCACCGCGCCGGCGAACACCACGCCGACCACCAGCCACAGCAGGCCGGGCAGGTAGCCCATCTGCGCGGCCAGCACCGGGCCGACCAGCGGTCCGGCGCCGGCGATGGCGGCGAAGTGGTGGCCGAACAGCACGTGCTTGTTGGTGGGCACGTAGTCCAGGCCGTCGTTGTTGAGCACCGCCGGGGTGGCCCGGGTGGTGTCCAGCTGCATCACGTTGCGGGCGATGAACAGCGCGTAGAAACGGTAGGCGATCAGGTAGATCGATACCGCGGCCACCACGATCCACAGCGCATTGATGTGCTCGCCGCGGCGCAGGGCCACCGTTCCCAGACAGAACGCGCCGACCAGGGCAAGGATGGCCCAGCCGAACTTGGAGAAACCTTTCATGAATGCCGCTCCCCGTGTGAAGGCCCCAAGGGTCCCTCGACCACGGGTGGGCGGTCAATGCCATGCATCAAGCCGCTCCTAGAACTTTGGTCGCATGGCGATGCAGCACGCCGCGGCGTGGAGCCCGACGCGAAGCGTGTCCGGTGGAACGAAAGGTTGCACCGGCGGCGATTGCGACGGCAGGTCTGGACACCATCTGGTAGGTTCCGAAAAACGCCACGGAGCATCCGATGAGCCAGTCCCCCGTTCCCGCGCCTGCCCGCATCGTGCGCAGCATCCACGGCCAGCCCACCTCCGACGGTGCCGGGGTACGCCTGACCCGGGTCATCGGCGCGCCCGGGCTGCCCGGCCTGGACCCGTTCCTGCTGCTGGACGAGTTCGGCACCGACAAGGCCGAGGATTACATCGCCGGCTTCCCGAGCCATCCACACCGCGGCTTCGAGACCGTGACCTACATGCTCGACGGGCGCATGCGCCACAAGGACAACCACGGCAACGAGGGCTTGCTGACACCCGGCAGCGTGCAATGGATGACCGCCGGCCGCGGCCTGGTGCACTCGGAAATGCCCGAGCAGGAATCCGGGCGCATGCGCGGCTTCCAGCTGTGGGTCAACCTGCCGGCGCGCGAGAAGATGACCGCGCCGAAGTACCAGGAATTCCCCGCGGAACGCATCCCGGTGGCGCATCCGGCCGCGGGCGTGCAGGTCAAGGTGATCGCCGGCCAGGTGGGCGAGGTGACCGGTCCGATCGTGCAGCCGGCGACCGAGCCGCTGTACCTGGACATCCAGCTCGACCCGGGTGCGGCGTGGGATTTCGTGCTGCCGGAAGGCCACAACGCGTTCGCCTATGCCTTCGAGGGCGGGCTGGACATCGGCGAGGGCGCGGATGCGCGCGCGCTGCCGGCGCAGCAGCTGGCGGTGCTCGGCGGCGGTGCGCTGCTGCAGTTGCGGGCGCATGCACAGGGCGCCCGGCTGATCCTGGTGGCCGGCCGGCCACTGCACGAGCCGGTCGTGCGCCATGGGCCGTTCGTGATGAATACCCGCCAGGAGCTGATGCAGGCCTTCGTCGATTTCCAGGAAGGCCGCTTCTAGCCGGCCGCGGCCACGTCGATGCGCGGCGGCGTGGTCGGGGAGGCCTGGCGATCGCCAGACCGGCAGGGCGGGCGCGGCTCGCCCGCCGGGTGCTACTTGCCGCTGGCGAACTGCACCGTCTGCATGTTGAGGTTCTGCACGATCCCCTGCAGCGTCCGCAGTTCGTCGGCATTGGCGGCCTCGACCCAGATCTGCGCGTAGCGGTTCTTGCCGAAATCCACCGTCGCGACGCGGCGCGAGGCCAGCTGCGCCGGCGTCAGGCCGGCGAGGTCGGGGATGTACCAGTGGAACTTCTCCTCCTCGATCACGCCCTTTTCGGCGCGATGGCTGCGCACCAGGCTCAGCTTGGGATCGCGGGGGGTCAGCATGATGCCCAGCGCTTGCCTGCCATCGGCGGTGAATGCCTTGCAGGACAGGAAATCCTGGCCTTCCTGCTGTTCCCACTGCAGGTTGGCTCCAGGGGGAAGCTGCGGACAGGTGAACTGCTGCTGGGCACTGGCGTGGCCGCCGGCCAGCAACAGGCACAGGCCGAGAATGCGGATGGCGTTCTTCATGCGTTGGATCCCCGAGTCGGAAGCGAACCATGGGCGGCGCGGCGATCGGCCGTGCCGCGATGTTGCCCGGGTGCCGCCAGCGCTCCCCGCGCGGATGACACCTTGCGCTGCACCATAACCAAGCGGCCCCGGCGAGGCAACCGCCGGTCCCGGGGCGGTGGCCCTGCTTCGCGCACGGGGTGCGCGGGCGCGGATTGCGCCTAGGGATAGTCCACCGGTTTGGGCGCCGCCTGTTCGGGCAGCGGGATGAATTCCTTGTCGTCCCCGGGGATGGTGCCGAAACGGCCGTGGCGCCAGTCGTCCTTGGCCTGCTCGATGCGCTCCTTCGAACTGGAGACGAAGTTCCACCACAGATGACGGGGCGCATCGAGCGGCTCGCCGCCCATCAGCATCGCCTTGAGCGGCGTCTTCGCCCGCAGCCGCGCGCGGGCGCCGCGCTCGGGGATCACCAAATGGCGGGCCGGGATGTCGACGCCATCCAGCTGCGCCTCGCCCTCGAGCACGTACAGGCAGCGCTCCACGTGCGAGCCGTCCAGGTCGATCTCGGCATCGGCGTCCAGGTCGATGGCGACATTGAGGGTGTCGGCAAACACTTCCACCGGCGACTCCTCGCCGTAGCCGCGCCCGGCGATCACCCGCAGCCAGGCGCCATCGCGGCGTTGCTGCGGCAGCCGTTCGGCGGCGAAGTGGAAGAAGGCCGGTGTGGTTTCCTCGGCCGACTTCGGCAGCGCTACCCAGGTCTGCATGCCGTGCAGCGGGCTTTTGTGCTCGCGCGCGGCCTGCGGCGTGCGTTCGGAGTGGGCGATGCCGCGGCCGGCGGTCATCCAGTTGACGTCGCCGGCACGGATCACCTGGTCCGAGCCCAGCGTGTCGCGGTGGCCCATCTCGCCCGACCACAGGAATGTCACTGTGGCCAGGCCGATATGCGGGTGCGGGCGCACGTCGATGCCGTGGCCGGGCTCGAACACGGCCGGTCCCATGTGGTCGACGAACACGAACGGGCCGACGCTGCGCGCCTGCAGGCTGGGTACGGAACGGCGGACTTCCAGGCCGCCGATGTCGTGGACGCGGGGGGCGATGATCGTGGTCATGGGATGCTCGCTCGGGCTCGCTGGCAACAAGGCCACAGCATCGCACGGGGTGCCTGCGCTGCCATTACGCGGCGCGGCACGCATCGTTGCGGGTGTGGGGACGGCGCCTACAACAGCATGTCGCTTTGAGAGGAGTCCGGCATCGGCCCGCGCCGCGAGGCCAGGCGGTCGGCCAGCCGGGTCGGCTCGGGCAGCCGGTAGCCGGCGAGGAAGCGCTCGGTCAGCGCCAGCGCGCCGTTCATCGAGACCTTGTGGCCGGGCGACACGATCAGCGGGTTGCAGCGGCGCTTGCTGCGCAGTGCCCAGCCGACCTGCTCGCCGCGGTGCGTGATCGGCGTGCGCTCGCCCGGCTCCGGGCCGGGCGGGTCGAAGTGGCCGGCCAGCAGCGTCTTGGCCACGCCCACGCTGGGCAGCCCGCTGGCCACGCCAAAATGCGCGGCGATGCCGAGCCGGCGCGGATGGGCGATGCCCTGGCCATCGACGAACACCAGGTCCGGCGCACGCGACAGCAAGGCCAGTGCCTGCATCAATGCCGGCAGCTCGCGGAAGCTGAGCAGGCCGGGGATGTAGGGCATCGAGGTCGGCACCCGCGCGACGTGGCTTTCCAGCAGCTGCAGCGACTGCGCCTCCAGCAGCACCACCGCGGCGCGGGTGACGGCACCGTCGTCCTCGAAGCCGACATCGAAGCCGGCCAGCAGGTGCAGGGGCTGGTGGTACTGGTCCTCGAGCACCACCTGGCGCGCGAGCTGCTGCTGCAGCGCCCGTGCCTGTGCCGGGGAACCGTCCCAATCGCCGAAGACCGAATCGCCGCGGATATCCATGGCGCCATCATCGCCGATGCCGGGTGGTGGCCGGGTGCAGGCGCCACGGCGGGGTGCGGCTACAATCACGGGCTGCCCATGCCCGATGGAGATCCATAGTGACCCGCAAACTCGTACTGCTGCGCCATGGCCAGAGCCAGTGGAATCTGGCCAACCGGTTCACCGGCTGGGTGGACGTGGATCTCACCGAGCAGGGACGCGCCGAGGCCGCCGCCGCCGGCCGGCTGATGCGCGAGGAGGGCCTGCAGTTCGACGTCGCCCACACCTCGGTGCTCAAGCGCGCCATCCATACCCTGCAGGGCGCGCTGGCCGAGCTGGACCAGGACTGGCTGCCGGTGAACAAGAGCTGGCGCCTCAACGAGCGCCACTATGGCGCGTTGCAGGGCCTGGACAAGGCCGAGACCGCGGCCCGCCACGGCGAGGACCAGGTCAAGATCTGGCGCCGCTCCTACGACATCCCGCCGCCGCCGATGGACATCGAGGACCCGGGACACCCGGTCCACGACCGTCGCTACGCCATGCTCGACCGCCACGCGCTGCCGGGTACCGAATCGCTGGCGACCACGCTCGAGCGCGTGCTGCCGTACTGGTTCGATGCCATCGCCCCGCAGCTCAAGGATGGCAAGACGGTGCTGGTGACCGCGCACGGTAACTCGCTGCGGGCGCTGTACAAGTACCTCAACGACGTCTCGCGCGAGGATATCGTCGAGCTCAACATCCCCACCGGCATCCCGCTGCTGTTCGAGCTGGACGACGAGCTGGCGGTGCAGTCCTATCGCTACCTCGGCGATCCGGAAGCGGCGAAGAAGGCGGCCGAGGCGGTGGCCGCGCAGGGCAAGGCGAAGTAGCCGGGCGGTTGCGGCCGGCGGGAGCGGCGCTCGCGGCCTGCGGGCATTCGCCATTTATGAGTTCCATATTGGAGCCCGTTGTCGGTTCCCGTATCGAAACCGACCGTCGTCCCCGCGAAAGCGGGGACCCAGCGACTTGGGTGTGTGCTGCGGCAAGGCACTGGTCCCCGCTTTCGCGGGAACGACGAGGGTTGAAGGGCGCAAGGGCTGACACTCGACGCCAATCAGATGCCGGTAAAGCCCGGCCGCGACTGAAGTCACCCTACAGTCG
>JAFADB010000343.1 GCA_023425225.1 Pseudomonadota bacterium | reverse complement strand
CTGCAATTATCGCATGGAGTGCATGCGAAAAACCATGGTGGCTATGGGTGGACTCGAACCACCGACCCCAGCATTATGAGTGCTGTGCTCTAACCGGCTGAGCTACATAGCCTAGGGAACCGCCAATTCTCACGATCCGGGCCCTCGCTGTCAACGGTTTCGTGCAGCGCTTGTGACCGGGGCCGTGCCATGGCAGAGTCGTTGCCAGTAGATTTTCAGGAGTCCGCATCGTGATCGATCCGGACGGCTATCGACCGAATGTCGGCATCGTGCTGATGCGACCGGACGGCCAAGTGTTCTGGGCGCGCCGCGTGCGCCGGGATGGTTGGCAGTTCCCGCAGGGCGGCATGAACACCGACGAAACGCCGGTCGAGGCCATGTACCGCGAGTTGCAGGAAGAGACCGGGCTGTTGCCCGAGCACGTCGAAGTGCTCGGCGCCACGCCGGGCTGGCTGCGCTATCGCCTGCCGAGCCGGGCCATCCGCCGCAACGAACGCCAGGTCTGCATCGGCCAGAAGCAGGTCTGGTTCCTGCTGCGGCTGGTCGGCGATGAATCGCATGTCCAGCTGGACCAGACCGACACCCCGGAGTTCGACCATTGGCGCTGGGTGGATTTCTGGTACCCGGTCGAGCACGTGGTCATGTTCAAGCGCGGCGTCTATGCCCGGGCGTTGCGCCATCTGGCTCCGCTGGCGCGCAACATCGCCGGTGCCGGGATCCAGGCGATGCCGCTGCCGGCACAGCAGGCGTGGCTGCCGGGCAACGCCGGGGCCGGGCATGACCGGCCGCGCAAGCGGCATCGGCGGCAGCCGGGCGGACGATCCTCGCTGGGCAACGGCGATTGAGTTTGACAACTATTCTCAGTTGCGTTTGAATGGCGGCCGGCACGATCCGTGCCTTCAACCAGCGCATGCCGTGTACGTCTGCATCTGCAACGGGGTCACCGACCAGCACATCGAAGAGGCCGCCATGAACGGCTGCCAGAGCGTCGCCGAGCTGACGATGCGTACCGGATGCGGCTCGAACTGCGGTTCGTGCCTGGACATGGCCGCGGGCCTGCTGGAGAAGGCGCGGGCCACGCGCGAACTGCCGCTGCCGGTGCTGAGGATGGCCGCTGCCGCCTGACGCCGCGCGGTCGCATCGCCTGCTGCGATGCACACGATTCGCGTTCCCCCATGCGGGACCGATAACCGCTAGATTCCCGCCTTTCACTCCACCGAGGATAGGGCGATGAAGGGCGACGCCAAGGTCATCGAGTACCTCAACAAGGCGCTCTACAACGAGCTGACCTCCATCAACCAGTACTTCCTGCACGCCAAGATGCTCAAGAACTGGGGGCTGAAGGAACTGGCCGAGCATGAGTACAAGGAGTCGATCGAGGAGATGAAGCATGCGGACCGGCTGGCCGACCGCATCCTGTTCCTCGAGGGGCTGCCGAACTTCCAGGCACTGGGCAAGCTGCGCATCGGCGAGAACCCGCGCGAGATGCTGCGCTGCGACCTGGCGCTGGAGCACGAGGGCGTGGCGCTGCTGCGCGAGGCGGTGGCCTATGCGGACTCGGTGGACGATTACGTCAGCCGCCAGCTGTTCGTGTCCATCCTCGACTCGGAGGAAGAGCACATCGACTGGCTGGAGACCCAGCTGGACCTGATCGAGCGCATCGGCGAGCCGAACTACCTGCTCACCAAGCTGGAAGACTGAACTACCGCGCGATGCCGGCGTCGCTGCCGCGCAGCTGCGCGCGGTAGCCCGCCAGCGCGACGCGGGTGCGCGCGAACTCGGCGATCACCAGCGCCGCGGCCACGGCCGGCAGCCGCAGCGAGCCGCCGCGTGCGCCGGACTCGATGCGCGCCGCTACCGCCGACAGCGACAATGCGCCGACGTTGGCGCTGGAGGATTTGAGCGTGTGCGCCGCGTCGGCCATGCGCGTGGTGTCGCCGGCGGCAGCGCCCTGTTCCAGCTCGCCGATGAGCAGGGGCGCATCGCTGAGGAACAGGTCCAGGATGGATTGCACGTCGTCGCCGGCGAACTCGCGCAGCTCGTCGAGCACTTCGACGTCGAGCACCGGGACGTTGGACGGGGCCGACAGGGCGACCTCCGCGTTCGCCGGCGCCGCATCCGCCGCAGGCGCTTCCGGCTGCATCGGTGCAGTGGCCGGTGCCACGGGGGCCACAGGTGTGTCGGTATCGGTGTCGGTGTCGAGATCCGGCGCGGCTTCCGCGGCCGGCCGGTCGTGGTCCAGCCAGCGCTCGAGGCAGGTCTGCATGCGCTGGCGCGACAGCGGCTTGGACAGGTAATCGTCCATGCCGGCCTGCAGGCAGCGGCCGCGGTCCTCGGCCATGGCGTTGGCGGTCATCGCCACGATCGGCAGGCGGGGGCGCCCGGGCTGGGCCGCTTCGCGCTCGCGCCACCGGTGGGTGGTGGCATAGCCGTCGAGCACCGGCATCTGGCAGTCCATCAGCACCAGGTCGTAGGCGTGCCGGGCCATGCAGGCCAGCGCCTGCTCGCCGTCGCCGGCGGTGTCGGCGTCGTAGCCGAGCGCGTCCAGCAGCCGGGTCGCCACGGCCAGGTTGACCGGGTTGTCCTCCACCAGCAGCAGCCGGTGCGGATGACGCGTGGCCGGCGTGGCTGGCGCCTCGCCGGCGACCGGCTGCGCCGCCTCGGTGACGGCCGGTGGCACGGGTACCAGCAGCTGCCGCAGCGCGTTGTCGCTGTGCTGGGGCAGCACCTCGACGCCGCCGCTGAACAGCGCGGCGGGAAGGTCGGCCTCGTCGTGCAGCCAGATCAGCTGGATGTGCTGGTAGGCCGGCGTCCTGGCCAGCACGCGCTGCAGGGCCGCGGCGCTGGCATGCAGTTCGTCGAGATTGGCGACGATGGCGTCGAACGGGCGGTCCGCTTCCGGGCCGTTGGCCGCACGCAGCCGCGTCAGCGCCTCGTGGTGGCTGGATACCGGTTCCAGGTCGATCGGCCAGTGCTGGGTCAGCAGCGTCAGGCGCTGGCGCAGTCGCGGGTCGGCGCAGATGAACAGCACGCGGCGCGGGGCATCGGCGGCGACCGCCTGCAGGTCGCCGGCCACCTTGAACAGCGGGATCTCGATCCAGAACGTCGAGCCGGCGCCGGGCCGGGACTGCACGCCGATGCGGCCGTGCATCAGGTCGACGATGCGCTTGCAGATGGTCAGGCCCAGGCCGGTGCCGCCGTACAGGCGGGTGGTGGATGCGTCGGCCTGGGTGAAGGCCTGGAACAGCCGGGCCTGCTGTTGTTCGTCGATGCCGATGCCGGTGTCGCGGACCTCGAAACGCAGCTGGTGGCTGTTTCCCTTCTCGCCCAGGCGCTGCACCTTGACCTCGACGCCGCCGCGCGCGGTGAACTTGATGGCGTTGGAGATCAGGTTGCCCAGCACCTGCCGCAGGCGCACCGGATCGCCGCGCACCGCCAGCCGCACCGCCGGATCGAGTTCGAGCTCCAGCCGCAGGCCCTTCTCCTGGGCACTGCGGCGCAGCAGCTGCACCATGCCTTCGAGCAGTTCGCGCAGGTTGAAGCTGGTGATTTCCAGTTCGACCTTGTCGGCCTCGAGCTTGGAGTAGTCGAGGATGTCGTCGACGATGCGCAGCAGCTGCAGCGAACTGTCGCTGGCGGTGCGCATCATCTCGCGCTGTTCCGGGCTCAAGGCGCCGTGGGAGACCAGCTCCAGCATCGGGATGATGCCGTTGAGCGGGGTGCGGATCTCGTGGCTCATGGTGGCCAGGAATTCGCCCTTGGCCATCGCCGCGGCCTCGGCCGTCTGCTTGGCCTGCAGCAGCTGCTTCTCCAGCGCGTCATGCTGCTGCAGCGTCTGCTGCAGGTGCTCGCGCTCGTCGCGCAGGCGGTGGATGCGTTCGCGCAGGGTCGCCAGCTCACGGCGGCTGCGGCTGGCCGTGCGCATCGCGGCCAGGCCGCAGACCAAGGCCACGGCGGTGCAGGCCAGTGCGAATACGGCGAAGGGGCCGGGACGCGGGGCCGTGGCCAGGTACAGGCCCGCCAACGCAGCCAACGAAGCCAGCACGGCGATCCAGGGCGCCAGCCGTTCGACGCGCCCCATCGCTATAGGATCGCGTTCTTGAAGTCGAAGTCGAGTTCGCTGCCGGCCGACTGCACCAGGTTGCCCTGGATGAAATCCACGCCGCCCATCCACATCGCCGCCGCCGCCTGGGCGTCTTCGATCTGCTGGCCGATGACCAGCAGGCCGGCGCGGTGGGCCGCATCGATCACCGCGCGCAGTTCGTCGCGCAGTGCGGCGTCGACGTGGCTGGCGGCGAAGCGGCCGGCCACGCGCAGGTAACCCAGCGGCAGTTGCCCGAGCAGGGCGTCGGCCTCGGGGCCGGGTTCGAACTGGCTCAGGCAGAACTGCACGCCGACCGGCATCAACTGCTCGCAGAAGCGCTGCAGGGTGACGGTATGGATCAGCGCGTCCTCCAGGCGCAGGTCGATGACCAGCGAGGGGCCGGCGAGGCCACGCCGCTGCAGGTTGGCCAGCAGCCAGTCGGCGAACGGCTGCCGGGCCAGGGTGCGTGGCGACTGCGACACGAACAGGCGGACCGGCGGTGTGGCGTGCTTGAAGCGCTCCAGCAGGTCGAGCGCGTGTTCGAGCACCTGCTGGTCCAGGTCGGCGATGCGTCCGGCCGCCTCGGCGGCCGGCACCACCTGACCGGCCGACAGCAGCGTGCCGTCGGCGCGGCGCAGGCGCAGCAGCACCTGGTACTGCGGGTTGTCGCTGCCGGCGACGGCGACGATCGGCTGGTAGGCCGGTTCCAGCTGGCCCTCCACCATGGCCAGGCTGCTCGGCTCGGCATCGGCCGGGCTGAAGCCGTGGACGCCGTCGCGCTGCAGGCGCGCCTGCAACGCGGCGCGCTCGGTGGCCTCCAGCGCGCTGCCGGCGTCGCCGAACCCGGCCTGCAGCGGCGCGTAGCCGACGGCACAGCGCAGGTAGATCGGCTCGTCGTCGCGGGCCAGGCACGGCTGCGCGGACAACCGGTGACCCAGTTCGTGCGCGCGCTGCACCAGGTCCAGCGTCCCGGCACGCACCATCAGCAGGAAGCTGTTGTCGCTCAGGCGGGCCAGCAGGTCGTCGCCCGCCGTCTCGGCCAGGCGCAGGCCGGCCTGCAGCATCAGCCGTTCGAAGGCGGCGTAGCCGTAGCGCTCGCGCAGGCTCAGGCTGCCGGCGATCTCGATGAAGAACAGCCCGCCCTGGGTCCCCGCAGCCAGGGCGGCCTCCAACTGTTCGGTCAGGTAGGCGCGCGTGGCCAGGCCGGTCTCGGGGTTGCGCGGCAACGTGGCGGCCGCCGCCAGCGGCTGGTTCTGCTGGCGGCTGCGACGGATGCGGTTGGCCACCGCGGCGACCAAGTGGCGCGGGCGGATCGGCTTGATGAGGAAATCGTCGGCGCCGCTGTCGAGCACCTCGTACTGGCGCTCCGGATCCTGGTCGCCGGTGAGGAACACGATCGGCAACAGCTGCCACTGCCGGTTCTGGCGGATCAGCGTGGTCAGGCGCATGCCGTCGATCTCGGGCAGGTGCAGGTCCATCAGCACCAGGTCGGGGCGATAGGAGGCGATGGCCGGCAGCACGCCATCGGCCTGCGTGAGCACCATCGCCTGCATGCCGGCGCCGTGCAGCACGCTTTGCGCGAACAGTGCCTGCGAGCGGTCGTCTTCGACGATCAGCACGCGGTAGGGGGAATCGTCGCCGGGTGCCGGTTCGGCCGATACCGGCGGTTGCGTCTGCTCGATACCACCGGCGGGTGCGGCCGGTGGGGCGACGGCGGCGGCGACACCGGCGCTTGCCGCGGAAGTGGCGACACCGGCGGGCGCGGCGGGTTGCGCTCGCGGTGCCGGTACCGATGCGGATACGGTGCGGTCGCCCGCCTCCTGCGTCTCGGCGACGCCCCAACGGCGCCAATAACCGGGAGGAGGCGTTTCCGCCTGCAGGTTGCGAACACGTGGTGCGCTGTCGTCACGCACAGGGCCGGAGGCCAGGTTGGCGGCGGTCATCGTTGATCCCCAATTGCC
>JAFADB010000333.1 GCA_023425225.1 Pseudomonadota bacterium | reverse complement strand
GAAATGCGTTCGGCGTTCGCGCTGATGGAACCTGCCCAGCTTGAGGTCGCTGCCGTTACGCACTGAACGCCGGCGCATCCGGCCCAAGAGCGCGCAGCATCCAATCCACAAAGGCGCGCAGCTTGGGTGTCATGCGGCGGTCAGCCGCGTACAACAAGTGCATGGGGCGGGCCGGCAACTCATAGCCTTCCAGCACGCGTACCAGCCGGCCAGCCGCCAAGTCGGTCGCCGCCGCGGAAGGTCGAGGCCGAGGCCCAGGCGATGGATACGAGTTGCGATACCGTCAGGCCCGAGTCGACGATCCTCGCCTTGAGGTCGGCGATGTCGGCGGCGCCCGGCGCGTGGGTCGGGGCCGGCAGCGGGTCCTGCCAGATCAGGTCTTCCTTTGGCACTTCCGGGCCGAGATAGCGCGCCTTCGGGCCCATGTCGCGGTGGGTCAGCTTGAACCAGGCGCGGGCGAAGGCCTCGGCGAAGGCCTGCGGGTCGTTGAGGAAACGGCGCGAGATCTTCTCGAACGCGGGGTCGAAGCGCAGCGTCAGGTCGGTGGTCAGCATCGTCGGCTTGCGCTTCTTCGCCGGATCGAACGGATCCGGGATGACCGCGTCGGCGTCCTTGGCCTCCCACTGGATGGCACCGGCGGGGCTGCGCGTCTGCACCCATTCGAACTTGAACAGGTTCTCGAAGAAGTGGTTGCTCCACTGCGTCGGCGTCTGCGTCCATGCCACCTCCAGGCCGGAGGTGATCGCGTCCTTGCCGCTGCCGCTGCCGTAGCTGCTGGTCCAGCCCAGGCCCATCGTCTCCAGCGGTGCGGCCTCGGGGTCGACGCCGACATTGTCGGCCGGGCCGGCACCGTGGGTCTTGCCCAGGGTGTGGCCGCCGGCGATCAGCGCGACGATCTCCTCGTCGTCCATCGCCATGTTGCCGAAGGTGGCACGGATGAACGGGGCGGCGGAAAGCGGGTCGCCGCTGGCCTCCGGACCTTCCGGGTTGACGTAGATCAGGCCCAGTTCGGTCGCGCTGATCGGGCTGCCGGCCAGTGCCTCGGATTCACGGTGTGCCAGCCAGGCCTCCTCGTCGCCCCAGTTGACGTCGTTGTTCGGCTCCCAGGTGTCCTCGCGCCCGGCGCCGAAGCCGAAGGTGCGGAAGCCCGAGGCCTCCAGCGCGATGTTGCCGGCCAGGATGATCAGATCGGCCCAGGAGATCTTCTGCCCGTACTTCTGCTTGACCGGCCACAGCAGGCGGCGCGCCTTGTCCAGGCTGACGTTGTCCGGCCACGAGTTCAGCGGGGCGAAGCGCTGCTGGCCACGGCCGCCGCCGCCGCGGCCATCGACCATGCGGTAGGTGCCGGCGCTGTGCCAGGCCATGCGAATGAACAGGCCGCCGTAGCTGCCCCAGTCGGCCGGCCACCAGTCCTGCGAGTCGGTCAGCAGCGCCTTCAGGTCGGCCTTGAGCGCGGCGTAGTCGAGCTTCCTGAACTCCTGGCGGTAATCGAATCCGGGGTCGAGCGGATTGGAGCGCTCCGAATGCTGGTTCAGCAGGTCAACGCGCAGCTGGTTCGGCCACCAGTCCTTGTTGCTGGTGCCGAGGCCGGCGACCGCCTGCATCGGGGCACTGTGGAACGGGCATTTCGCGGCCTGGGGGGAAGGCGTGTCGACCGGGGCCGGGGACGTGGTTTCGGTGGACGTGCTCTCGGTTGGCGTGCTCATGGCGGGCTTCTCCTCTGAAGACCTGCACGATATGCGCCATTGATGAACAAAAACAATTCGAATGAATCTGCCTTATTGATAGAAAAAACCTATCGATTGATCCATTCGCTCGGGCTTAGTGTCCCGTGAGCCACGGGAGAGATCCGCTGGCCGGTGGCGCGAACACCGGCCAGCGCGACGTTCGCTCAACGCTTGCCGAACAGGCTGCCGCCGATCTTGAGCAGGTCGCCGACGCCGAGCTGGCCGTCGCCGTCCTGGTCGAGCACCGAGCCGAGCAGGCCACCGACGCCCGATTGCGCGACATGCTGCTGTTCCTGCCCCAGGGCCTGGCTGACCTGCGCCGCATTGGCCTGGCCGTTGCCGCCAAGGAACTGCTTGGCCAGGAAGGACAGCACGATCGGGGCGAGGATCTGCAGCAACTGCGCGGCCTTCTCGCCGCCCAAGCCGGTGGCCTGGCCGAGGGTGCTGGCCGCCTGCGGCGCCTTGCTGCCGAAGACGTGGCCGAGGATGCCGGCGCCATCGGTCTGCGGATTGGCGCCACCGCCACCCAGTACCGAGCCGAGCAGGCCGCCCAGATCGAAGCCGCCGCCGGCGTGATCGCGCTGCAGCGCGCCCAGCAGGGCTTCGGCGCCCTGTGGCTGTTGCGCGTTGCGTCCCAATGCGCCGAGCAGCAGCGGCAGGGCGGCACCGACGGCGCCCTGCGCCTGCTGGGTGTCCACGCCCAGGCTCTGGGCGACCTGCTGCAGCGCGGGGCCCTGCAACTGCTGGAGGAGCGTATCGGTAAGGCTGGTGGTGATCATGGCATGTCCTTGGATGAAAGCGGCCGCGCCGCTGTTGCCCGTTCAGCCTAGCAGGACGCAGCGCACAGTTTGTTGCAGCGTCGATGCCGGCGTGCGCACGGTCAAAGCAGCGACTTGAGCCGGTACAGCGCTTCCAGCGCCTGCTTGGGCGTCAGTTCGTCCGGGTCGAGCGCGGCGAGGGCTTCCTGCGCGGCCGAGGGCGCCGGCGCGAACAGGCCGAACTGCTGTGGGGCGTCCAGCGCCCGCGGCGCCATCTGCGAGGCATGGCTTTCGCCGCCGCGCTGCTCCAGCTCGGCCAGCCGCCGCCGCGCCTGGGCCACGGTGTCGCGCGGCAGGCCGGCCAATGCGGCCACCTGCAGGCCGAAGCTGCGGTTGGCCGGGCCGTCCTTGACCGCGTGCATGAATACCAGGGTCTCGCCGCCGCTCTTGTCGGTGTGCTCGACCGCGTCCAGGTGCACGTTGGCGATGCCGCTGGGGCCGCCCTCGACGGTCTCGTCGGCCAGCGCGGTGAGCTCGAAGTAGTGGGTGGCGAACAGCGTGTAGCAGCGGTTGACGTGGGCCAAGTGGCGCGCCACCGCATCGGCCAGCGCCAGGCCGTCGTAGGTGGAGGTGCCGCGGCCGATCTCGTCCATCAGCAC
>JAFADB010000293.1 GCA_023425225.1 Pseudomonadota bacterium | reverse complement strand
GCATCGCCGACCTGGCGCCGGGCGGCGGCTACGGCGCGCTGTACGGCAGCGTCGCGGACGTGCCCGGCCGCGAGTTCTCGGCCCTGGCGTGGCTGCCGGGCCGCCGCCAGCCGCACCGGGTGCTGCTGCAGCTGCCCGATGCCTTCGACCGCGACAGGCGCTGCCTGGTGGTGGCCGCCTCGTCCGGATCGCGCGGCGTCTACGGCGCCATCGCCGTGGCCGGCGCCTGGGCGCTGCCCAAGGGCTGCGCGGTGGTCTATACCGACAAGGGCGCCGGCAGCGACTACTACGACCTCGATGCCGGCCAGGGCAGCGCCGCCGACGGCACGCTGTCCGGCGACCACCAGGCGCTGGCGTTCCAGCCGGCGTCCGGCGGTACCGGCGTGGCGTTCAAGCACGCGCATTCGCAGGACAACCCGGAGGCGGACTGGGGCCGCCACGTCGAGCAGGCGGCCGAGTTCGGCCTGCGCACGCTCGCTGCCGCGTTGCCGGATGCTGCGCCATTCACTCCCGCCAACACCCGCATCATCGCCGTCGGCATCTCCAACGGCGGCGGCGCGGTGTTGCGCGCGGCCGAGATCGACGGCAAGGGCAAGTGGCTCGACGCGGTGGTCGCCGGCGAGCCCAGCGTGCTGCCGCCAAGCGGCGGCCGTGCACTGTACGACTACGCCACCGAGGCGGCATTGCTGATGCCATGCGCTTTGCTGGGCATGCAGGACCTGCCGCAACCGCCGCTGGCCGCGCCGCTGCAGGCCATGGCGGCGGCGCGCTGCGCGTCGCTGGCGCAGGCCGGGTTGGTGAAGGGCGCGGATGCCGCGGCGCAGGCGCGCGATGCCCGAGCGCAGCTGCATGCCGGCGGCTGGAGCGAGGCGGCATTGCGCAGCGGCGCCGCCTCGGTCGGCTTCGACCTGTGGCGTGCGGTGGCGGCCGCCTACGCCTCGGCCTACGGGCGCTTTGCGGCCGATGCGCATCCGTGCGGTTATGCCTATGCGGCGCTGGGCGCGGACCTGGCACCGCGCGCGGCCACCGCCGCCGAGCGCGCCAGCTGGTGGAGCGACGGCAGCGGCATCCCGCCCGGCAATGGCATCGGCCTGCTGGATGCCCATGCCGAGCTGGGCGTCGATCCGACGTTCGCCGGCTTGCAGTGCCTGCGCGACCTGTGGACCGGCGACAGCGTGCAGGCGAAGGCGGTGCGCGAGGGCATCGAACAGACCCGCGCCGCGCTGCCGCGCGAGGGATTGCCGGTGATCGTCGTGCACGGCAGCGACGACGGCCTGATCCCGCCGGCGTTCAGCAGCGTGCCGTACGTGCAGGCGGCGAAGGCGGCGGGCCGCGACGTGCGCAGCTGGCAGGTGGCACATGCGCAGCACTTCGACGCCTTCCTCGGTTTCCCCGACTACGCCACCCGCTACGTGCCGCTGCTGCCGTACATCTACACCGCGCTGGACCGGGTGCTGGCGCACCTGCTGGACGGCAAGGCGGCGCTGCCCGGCGATGCGGCGATCGCAAGCATGCCGCGCACGCCCGGCAAGCCGCTGCAGGCGGAGAACCTGGCCATTCCCGCGGAGTGATGCGCCTGCCTGCGTGTCGCGGCGCTGCACGAGGCTGGGCTTTCCGCCGCGTGGAAGGGGGCGGGCAGGGGCGGCCACCGCATGCTTCGTGCAGAATGCGCCGATGCAAGCACTGACTCTGTCCACGCGGGTGATTCCGTCCGGCGACTACCGCCGCGAGCGCTGGCGCAACGGAATGGGCTGGACCCGCGAGATCCTGCGCATCCCGGCCGAAGGCGACTGGCTGCTGCGCCTGTCCATTGCCGAGATTGAGCACGACGCCGCGTTCTCCTCGTTCCCGGGCGTGGAACGCGAGCTGGTGCTGCTGCAGGGCAACGGATTGCGCCTGCGCTTCGATGACGGCCAGTGCACGGAACTGTTGCCGCCCTACCAGCGGCTGCGCTTCGCCGGCGAGCGCGCGCTGACCGGAGAACTGGTCGACGGGCCGACCCAGGACTTCAACCTGATGTGGCGGCGCGATGCCGTGCAGGCACAGATGCTGCACCGCCCGCTGGTGGGGCACATGCATTTCTTCGTCGATCACGACAGCGCCTGGGCGATCCACCTGCTGGCCGGCCAGGCCGGTTTCGATGCGGCCAGCGGATTGCCCGCGCTGCAGGCCGGCGACACCGCATGGCTGGCTGCGGGCGAGCGCCGGCGCTATTCGCTCGAGGGCGGCGGCGAACTGCTGGCCATGCGCATCGGCGCGGCCGCAGGCTAGGTTGCTGCCGTAAACGCTCTTGCGATGCCGTCATCTGCGCGGTGGCGCACTGCCGTCCCGGGAAGGCACGGAATCGAGCGCAGGGTCGAGCAGCTGCCGGCACGAATGGTGCGGCTCACGAATGGTGCGGCTCATGCTTGGAATGGCGAATCCGTCGTCCCCGCGCAAGCGGGGACCCAGCGCCTTTCGCGTTGAAAGTAGCCCAGGAAATCTTGCGGTGTCTCAACCCTTCAGAGCACAGGCACTGGGTCCCCGCTTGCGCGGGGACGACGAGTGGATAGATGCCGCCCCCCCAGACTGGCATCCGATACCTTTCGCGCAGCTTGCAGGCGAAGCCACCGTGTTCTCGCCGTGCGGGAACGACGGTATGGAGGGCTGCCAAATTCCTTGCTTTGAAGTGCCTCGGCCTGCGTGCCGGCGCATTGTGTCCGGCCCTGACACGTCCCGGCATGCGCATGCCATGCGGCGTGCGCACATTGCATCGTGCCGGGAACCATTCCCGGCCATCGAAACGGAAACAGGGGGTCCACCATGATCAGCAGCATCGGCGCCGGTTCCGGGAGCTACGGCGTCGGCCTTGCGTACGCCGGCAGTGGCGCCATTACGGCATCCGCCAGCAACGACGACAATCCACTGAAGAAACTGTTCGCCTCGATCGACAGCGATGGCGATGGCAGCCTGAGCGGCAGCGAACTGGGTTCGGCGCTGGCTACGGCATCGGGCTCGGAGCAGTCGCAGCAGATCGATGTCGAGAGCCTGCTCGCCCTGCTCGACCAGGACGGCGGCGGAACCGTCAGCGAGGACGAGTTCGCCCAGGCCCTGGCGCCGCCGTCACCGCCGCCGGCGCAGCAGGGCGGCACCGATGCCGGGTCGCTGCTGTCCAGCTTGGACACCAACGGCGACGGCGTCGTCAGCCTGGAGGAACTCGCCGCCGCGGCCGGCAGCGACAGCTCGCAGGTCGGCGAGCTGTTCTCGGCACTGGACGGCGACAGCGACGGCAGCGTCGGCCTGGACGAGTTGCAGGCCGGCCTGCAGGCGATGGCCCCGCCGCCGCAGGACATGCCACCGCCACAGGATGGCGATGGCGCTTCGTCGGTCCCGGCGGCAAGTGGCGGCAGCGATGTGGCCGGCAACGCCTATGCCTTGCTGTTGAAGACCGCGTTGAGCCAGTACGGCAGCATCGGCGGCCTGGCCTCGGCCACCGCGACCGCGTCCGGCACGCTGAGCGTGGCGGCCTGACGCCGCGCCGGCCCCGCCGGGCGCATGCCGGCTGGGGCCGGCGGATCAGTACACGTCGCGCCGGTAGCGGCCCTGCAGCAGCAGGGTTTCCTTGCGCTCGTGTCCCAGCGCGCGCTCGATGACGCCGTCCACCCCCGGCGCCATGTGGCGCGCGCTGCCGCACACGTAGATTGATGCGCCGGCGTCCACCCACGCCCGCAGCGTGGACGCCGCATCGTCGAGCACGTCCTGCACGTAGCGGTGCGGACCGCCGTCGCGCGAGAACACCGCGTCCAGCCGTTCCAGCCAGCCTTCGGCCTGCCATTGGCGCAGCTCGGTACCGTAATGGTCGTCGCAGGCGGCATGGCGCTCGCCGTACAGCAGCCAGGTGCGGCGTGCGCCGGCCTCGATGCGGGCGCGCAGCTGCGCACGCAGGCCGGCGATGCCGGTGCCGTTGCCGATCAGGATCAGCGGCAGATCCATTGCCGGAGGGTGGAAGGCGGGGTTGCTGCGCAGGCGCATGGCGATCGGCCCGCCGACCTCGGCGTAGTCGCACAGCCAGCCGCTGCCGATCCCGGGGCGGCCGTCGGCGCCGAGCTGGCGGCGCAGCAGCAGCTTCACCACGCCTTCGGCCGGGACCGAGGCGATCGAGTATTCGCGGTGCGGCAACGGTTCGAGGCTGGCCGCCAACGCCTGTACGTCCTGCTCGCCGATGGCGTCGGGCAGCTTCGAGCGTGCCGCCAGTTCGCGCAGCGTGGAGGCGTTGCGGTGGCCTTCGACCGGGGTGTCGCCGTCGAGCCGATGCGCCGCCAGCCATGCCTCCACCAGCGCCGGATCGTGCCGCGGCCCGACTTCGGCGATGTCGCCGGCCTGCCACGACGGCAACGCGAAGCCGTCCGGTTCCAGCGCCAGCTCGTATACCGCACCGCCCACGCTGCCGGGATTGGTGACGCGGCGCCATTGCAGCCGCCAGCTCTGGTAGTCGGGACCGGACCAGTCCGGCGTGGCGACCGAGGTGCCGGCGATCCGTCCCAGCAGGTGCTGCCAGTGGCGCAGGGTGGCGGCGTCGGCGTTGTCCACCTCCAGCCGGTCGCACAGCGGGTGCGCGCCCTGCTGGCGCAGCCATGTATCCAGTTCGCGGCCGAACTGGCAGAAGTCGCCGTACTTGCGGTCGCCCAGCGCCAGCACCGCGTAGTGCAGTTGCGGCAACGGGGTGGCCTTGTCCATCACCTGGCGCAGGAACGGCAGCGCGTGGTCAGGCGGATCGCCCTCGCCGGTGGTGCTGGCGATGAACAGGATGCGTGCGCTCGATGCGAGCGTGGGCGCATCCAGGCGCTCCAGCGGCAGCTGCCTGGCCGGCTGGCCCAGTTCGTGCAGCAAGGCCACGCTGCGGGTGGCCAGTTCCCGCGCGAAACCGGTCTGGCTGGCCCAGGCGACGAGCAGTTCCGGCCTGTCCGCGGTAGCGGCCAGGCGCGGCGAACGGTCGCGCGAGCGCCAGGCCACCAGCGCGCAGAAGGCGGCGTAGGCCAGCACCGCCGCTGCCGCCATCCACACATGGCGGCGTTGCGGCGGGGCGATCCACCAGTCGCCGCCCTGCAGGCCCAGCAGCCACCACGCCAGTGCCGCCAGTGCGGCGCCCACGGCCAGGTTGCCCGATACGGTGCGGAATGAAGAAGAGGCGTTCATGCGGTGGCCTCCAGTCTGCGCCTGAACGCGGTACTCAGGGTTTCCTGCAGGCCGTCGCCGCCGCGCGCCAGGAAGCGCACCGCCAGATCCTCGCGTTCGGCCAGGGCCAGGCCCTCGTGCACGCCCATCACGGTCAATGCGGTCGCCCAGCCGTCGGCGTGCATGGCGTCGTCGGCGATCACCGTGACCGCCGCCGCGGCACCCGGCACGGGACGTCCCTGGCGCGGATCGAAGGTGTGCGAGTAGCGCTGGCCGCCGGCATCGAAACGGTGCCAGCGATCCCCCGAGGTCGCCACCGCGATCCCGTCCAGGGCCAGCACGCGCGGCGGCAGGCCGCAGGCGTCGTCCTCCTCGGGCGTGGATTCCACCAGCACCCGCCACGGCGTGCCGTCGGGCTTGCGGCCGTAGCCATACAGCTCGCCGCCCACCTCCACCAGCGCGGCGTCGATGCCCGATTCGCGCAGACAGGCGGCCGCCAGGTCCACCCCGTATCCCTTGGCAATGCCCGACAGGTCCAGTTGCAGGCCGCCGGGTTGCAGCGCCTCGCGGTCCTCATCGCGCAGAGCGATGCGCCGCCAGCCCACGCGCTGGGCTACGGCGGCGATCTCGGCGGCGGCCGGCACGCGCTGCGGATGCGGGCTGGCGCCGAACCCCCAAAGTTCCACCAGCGGGCCGACGGTGGGATCGAAGGCGCCGGCGCTGCGCCCGGCGATGGCCTGCGCGGCCTGCAGCACGGCGAAGAATTCCCGCGGCAGCGGCAGCCAGCGGCCGGCCGCGGCGCGGTTGTAGCGGCTGATGTCGCTGTCCGGTTCCCAGGTGCTCATCTGCGCCACCACCCGGTCCAGGCACGCCTGGATGCCGGCATGCAGCGGATGCAGGTCGCGGCTGCGGCCGACGGCCAGTTTCACGCTCCAGGTCGTGCCCATGGTCCGGCCGCCGAGCGTGGCGATGTCGAGGGAGGAGGCGGTCAAGACGCGGGGGATTCTCTGCAAAGGGACGGGCGCGAGCGTGGCGGTCGCGCAACGGGCCGGACCCTTCGGATCCGGCCCGCGATGGATCATTGCGGCAGCACTTCCAGCGTGGCGATGTAGCTCAGGCGGCGCGACTTGGCCTGCTCGACGCTGGTCTTGCCGTCCTGGGTGCCGGCCTGCAGCCAGTACATGCCCGCTTCCGGCCAGGTCACGGTGACGACGCCCTCGGCATCGGTGGTGGCCTTGATCTCGTCCTGCGCATTGCGATAGCGGGTGGCGCCGCGGACGATGTGGACTTCCAGGCCGGCCTGCGGCTGGCCGTCCACGGTCAGCTTGAACCTGGCCGGCTCGCCGGCGAACAGGTCGTTGGGATGGGTCACGGGGACCAGCTCCAGGCCCTTGCCGGTGGGGCGGATCGCGGTGGGCGTGCCGTTGGTGACAAAGGTCTCAACGCGGGCCACGTTCTCGCTGACCTCCACGTTCCGGGCGTCCTTGGGGATCTTGGTGGCCAGCTCTTCCACGCTGACGTTGCGCAGGAAGCCGCCGTTCTGGCCGCCACGGCCCTGGCCCTGCTCCTCGCCCCCCTTCGCTTCGGCGGCCTTGCCTTCCGGCGGCTTGCCTTCGCCACCGCCCGCGCCGCGGCCTGCGGCACGCTCGCCCCAGCGCGCGGACAGGCCGCTGGTGACGTTGGCGATGCGATAGGTGCCCTGCTGGGTCAGGTGCAGGTCGAACACGCTGCGGGACTTCAGCGTGGAGGCGTTCTGCGGCTGCGTCTGGCTGCCGTCCGGCGCGGTGACGACCAGGTTGTCCAGGCGCACCGGCACGAAGTCGGGGTAGTACAGGTCGTTGGACACGGCCGCGTCCAGCGTGACCCAGACGTCCTGGCCGGCGACGACGGTGGAGGAGGGCAGCAGCCACTGCTTGTGCGCGAAGGCGCTGGCAGGCAGGAGGGCGAGCAGCGCGGCGGCGAGGACGAGGGGACGCTTCATGGTGGATCTCCGGGTTCGTTATGTGGTGACCGGCCGGCAAGCCTGGCCGGTGGATGTGTGCGGCGTGCGCGATGTCAGGGCGAGACGGTCAGCGACACGGCGCCCAGCTCGCTGCTGCCCTGGGCCTTGCCGGTTTCAGGCGTCTTGGCGGGCCAGGCGAACGGGATCTTGAGCAGTTCGCGCCCGCCGACCTCGCGCACGGCCTCGACCACTAGCGTGTACTGCCCCGGCGCCAGGCCCTTGAGCTGCTGCTTGTCGGTGAAGCTGAGCGCGTGCTTGCCGGCCGGGCGGGTCGGACCGGTGACGCCGTCCACCGGCACGGTCAGGGTGCGCCCGCTCTTGCGCCACCACTGGCGCAGGTCGGGCAGCCACTTGGTGCCGTGGCCTTCGGCGGTGTCCTTGGACTGGTACCACACCGCCAGGTTGGCGGCGACCTTCTGCTCGGCGTCCTCCACCCAGATCGCCACGTACGGACGGTGGTATTCGGCCACGTTGAGCTTGGGGATCTCGACCTCGACGTCGAGCGTGGCGGCACAGGCCGGCGAGGCCAGCAGGCCGCACAGGGCGATGGTGAGGGTGGCGCGCATGGAAGCAGTCCTCGGGAGATTGATTGGGTAAGCGGTGGATGGGATCAATGGATCAACTCAATGGATCAGCTCAATGGATCAGGACCAGGGCGATCAGCAGCGGCACCAGCAATCCCAGCCCGACCAGCGGCCAGGTCATGCGCCGCTGCCGCGCATGCAGTTGCAGCAGGAACAGGCCGGTGATGCAGAACACTAGGCAGGCCACCGCGAACACGTCGATGAACCAGCCCCATGCCGGGCCGGCGTTGCGGCCCTTGTGCAGGTCGTTGAAATACGAGACCCAGCCGCGTCGCGTACCTTCGTATTCCACCGCGCCGCTGGTCCGGTCGATGCTGAGCCACGCGTCGGCGCCGGGACCGGGCATCGACAGGTAGATCTCGTCGGCCGACCACTCCGCCGGCCGCCGGCCGATGGAGACGGACAGTTCCTGGTCCAGCCAGCGCACCACCTCGCGCGGCAGCGGCGCGGTGCCGTCCTCGCGGTCGCCGAGCGCCTGCCGCAGCGAGGGCGACAGCTGCAGGTGCCGGTTGGAGACCTCCGGCTTGGCCTCGATGCGCGAGGCATGGTTGAGGGTGATGCCGGTGGCGGCGAACAGCAGCATGCCGATCAGGCACACCGCCGAGCTGATCCAGTGCCACTGGTGCAGCGTGCGCAGCCAGAATCCGCGGCTTTGCTGGGCATGGGCAGGATCGCGGCGGGATGGACGAGCGGGCACGGACGGCATGAAAGACAAGGCAGGAGAGTATAGAACATCAATGAGAATTGATCTCATCGGCGCGTTGGTTAAGCGGAAACGCACGACCGGCTCCGGCGTTGACCTGCGGCGTCGCTCGATTCGCGTTCGCGATGGGTCGCCCGCGGCCCGGCGGTTCGAGGCTGCCGCTGTCGCCGGGTCCACCCCGGCGATCGGACAGGAGGGACCGGCGTGCTCAGGTCTGCGACCAGTCGCGCAGCAGGTTGTGGTAGACGTTGGTCAGGCGCAGCAGGGCCTCGCGGTCGGCGTCGGCCCGGGTGAGCATCTGGATGGACGCGTCCAGTTCGAACAGCAGCTGCCGCCGCGCCGGTTCGCGCACCAGGCTCTGCACCCAGAAGAACGAGGCGATGCGCGCGCCCGCGGTGACCGGGGCGACGCGGTGCAGGCTGCTGGACGGATACAGGATCATGTCGCCGGCCGGCAGCTTGACCTCGTGCTCGCCGTAGGTGTCGCTGATGATCAGCTCGCCGCCTTCGTACTCCTCCGGTTCGTTCAGGAACAGCGTGCAGGAGATGTCGCTGCGCAGGGTCGTCGGCGGCTGCCCGTCGTTGCCGACGGTCATCACCGCGCCGTCGACATGGAAGCCGTACTGGCCGCCGCCCTCGTAGCGGTTGAAGCGCGGCGGCAGCGTGCGCAGCGGCAGCGCCGCGGCGAAGTACAGCGGGCTGCGCGCCAGTGCGTTGAGTACCGCCTGGCCCAGCTCGCGCTTGAGCGGGGAGGCATCGGGCAGCTGCAGGTTGCGCTTGACCTGTGCGCCCTGCGCGCCGACGGTCTCGCGGCCGTCGGTCCACTGCGCGCCATCCAGAGCCCGGCGGAAGTGGGCGAGTTCGTCGGCGGCGAGGATGCCGGGTATGTGCAGGAGCATGTCGAATCCCGAGGCAGGGACGCCTTCCGCGCGGGAAGGCGTCCGGTGGTGCCGATGTGCGGCCGGTCAGGGCGGCCGGTCAGAAGCGCAGATCGGCGCTCAGCAGGAAGGTGCGTGGCGTGCCGGGCGTGTAGCGGTAGCCGCTCTTGTTGATCGCGGCCACGTACTCCTTGTCGAACAGATTGTAGGCATTCAGGCGCAGCGACACGTGGTCGTTGACGTCATAGGACACCACCGCATCCCAGACCGTGTACGACTTGGCGTACTCCGGAGTGCCCACCGCGCCGTCGGTGCCCCGGTGCATCCTGCCGGAGTAGCGCGCGCCGCCGCCGACGGTCAGGCCGAACGGGAAGCGGTAGCTGGTCCAGCCGGTGAAGGCCTCGTCGGGGTTGTAGGTCAGGTTCGCGGTGCCGTCCTGGGCGATGTCCGGGCCTTCGGTCACCCGGGTGTTCATGCGGGTGTAGCCGGCCGAGATCGCCCAGTTGTCGGTGATGCTGCCGACCGCGGACAGCTCCACGCCGGTGACCTTCTTCTCGCCGGTCTGGGTCGGGTTGCCGAAGTCGTCCAGGACCTGGCTGTTGATCTCGTTGGTCACGTCGGTCTGGAACAGCGCCAGGTCCACCGCCAGCGCCTGGTCGAGGAACACCCACTTGTTGCCGACCTCGACGGTCCTGGCCTTCTGCGGGTCGGCATCGACGCTGTTGGCGCTGCCGGCGGCGTCGGCGAGCTGGAAGTTGGCACCGCCCGGCGGCTGCTGCGAGAGCGCGTAGTTGGCATACACGCTGACGGTGTCGCCGACCTTGTAGAGCGCGCCCAGCTTCCAGTTGAACAGGGTGTCGCGGCTGTCCGTGTCCACGGTGGTCACCGCGCTGCCGACCGCCGCGCCGTTGCAGGGCACCGCGCCGCGGCCGCTGCCGTCGTTGCAGATGGCGGTGCTGCTGTACTCGGTCTTGTAGCGGTCCGCGCGCACGCCGGCGGTCAGCAGGAAGTTCTCGGTGAACTTCAGCGTATCGAACAGGTACAGCGAGGCGGTGTCGGTCCGGCCTTGGCTGCCGGTGCCGTTGTGGCTCCAGGCCAGGTCGCCGGTGTCGTTCCAGTCCGGGCGGTACAGGCTGGCCGGCGGCCGCGCGCCGGTGCTGGCGAAGTTGCGCGAGTCCTGCTCCTCGCGGGTCAGTTCCAGTCCGGTGCTGAGGTTGTGCTCGACGCGGCCGGTGGCGAAGTCGGCGCGCAGGTTCAGCTGGTCGGTGAGGATCTTGTTGGTCTGGTCCTTGAACGTGTTGTTGCTGCGCGCCAGCGTGTAGGTGGACAGGTCGTCGATGTCGGTCCACTTGATGTTGCCCGCGAGAGGGTTGCCGGCGTTGCCGCCGGTGGACATGAATGCGCTGAGCAGATAGTCCTGCCGGGTCTCGCCCCAGCGCGCTGTGTTGGCCAGGCGCACGGTGTCGGAGAAATCGTGTTCGACGATCAGGGTGGCCTGCCTGGCCTCGACGTCGTCGTGGTCCTGGCGGGTGCCGTAGAAGTTCCGCGGATCGACCGGGTGGCCGGCGAGCTGCTCCAGGCCCGGCTGCGGTGTCCAGCCCGGCAGGCCGATGGTCGGCACGAAACCGTCCGGAACGTTGTCCTGCTTCACGTACAGCAGGTTGAGGTAGGCGCGGGTGGCGCCGTCGAGGTTGAAGCCCAGCGACGGGGCCAGGCCCCAGCGCTTGTCGACGACGTGGTCGCGGCCGGCGACGTCGCTGTCCTGCCACAGCGCGTTCAACCGCAGCGCGCTGCCCGGCAGGCCGGAGAGGCTCTGGTTCCAGTCGGCGGTGGCGCGCTTCTGCCCATCGCTGCCGGCGGTGGCCGTGGCGGACAGCGCCTCGCCCAGGAAGGCGCGCTTGCTGACCATGTTGATCGCGCCGGTCGGCGCGCTGCGGCCGTTGTCGGTGCCGGCCGGACCCTTGGTCACTTCCACCTGCTCGGTGTTGAACACGTCGCGCGAGACCGAGCCCAGGTCGCGCACGCCGTCCACGAAGATGCTGCTGGAGGTATCGAAACCGCGCATGTAGATGGCGTCGCCGGTGCTGGTGTTGCCGTTCTCGCCGGCGTAGAAGGTGCCCACGCCCGGGCTGTTGCGCAGCGCCTCGGTCAGCGTGGTGGCGCCCTGCTGGTTGAACAGGTCGCCGGTGATCACCTGGATGGTTTGCGGGGTGTCCTGCAGCGGCTGGGTGAACTTGGGCGATGCCAGCCTCTCGGCGCTGTAGCGCTGGCCGTGGACGTTGATCCTGTCCAGCTCGGCGGGCTGGTCGGCGGCGGTTTCGGCTTGGGCCAGCGGGGCGGCCAGGCCGAGGCCGGTCAGCAGGGCGGCGGCGGAGAGCGTGGGCAACGGTGCCTTGCGTGCCACCGGGTGCTTGCGGCTGCTGATCGCGGGCCTGGCAGCGGGGGAAGGGGGGCGATGATGGGTCATTGGGGTGGCTGCTCCTGGGGTGATGGAGGGATCGACGGGCCGGCATGCCGGCGTTCGGCATGGCATGGAGGCCCGGGCGTGCAGGCGGCCGCGAAGGCGCCGCCGGCGGCGGACGGGAAAAGCGATGCGCGGACGGAAGGCGCCGCGCTACAGGTACTGGCGCGGGCTCAGGCCAGCGGCGGGGCCTGGCCCAGGGGCTGGCGGTAACGCGGCGGATGCCGGTACGGAAGTGCGGTGGCGATGCCGCTGCCGGTCGTCCCCGGCGGCGCCTCCGGCCAGGCGTCGCTGGCGAACGGGGCCGGCAACGACCCGTCGAGGACCGAGGTGACAACCTTCAGCGCATGCCGGCGGTCTTCGTTCGCGTACCTGCCGCTGGCGGCGTGGGGCGACTGGTATGGCGAGCAGCTGGCAGCCATCGCCGTTGCCGTTGCCGGCATA
>JAFADB010000185.1 GCA_023425225.1 Pseudomonadota bacterium | reverse complement strand
CCAACTTCAAGAACGTGATCCTGGTGATGACCACCAACGCCGGTGCCGCGCAGGCGTCGCGCCGTTCGATCGGCTTCACCAAGCAGGACCACTCCACCGATGCGATGGAAACCATCCGCCGCAGCTTCACCCCGGAGTTCCGCAACCGCCTGGACGCGGTGGTGCAGTTCCAGCCGCTGGGCTTCGACCACATCCTGCGGGTGGTGGACAAGTTCCTGATCGAGCTGGAGGCGCTGCTGCAGGAGAAGCACGTCAGCCTGTCGAGCACCCCGGCCGCACGCGACTGGCTGGCCCAGCACGGCTTCGACCCGCTGATGGGCGCCCGCCCGATGGCGCGGGTGATCCAGGACAAGGTCAAGCGTCCGCTGGCCGACGAGCTGCTGTTCGGCAAGCTGGTCGGCGGTGGCCGGGTCAGCATCGACGTCAAGGACGGCGAGCTGGTGGTGGAGGCGCAGGCCGAGCCCGAGCGCCTGTTGCCGGCCACGGTGGAATGACGGACACGCAAAAACCAGCGGCGCCACGGCGTCGCTGGTCTGCGATGTCACCTTTCGGAAAAGCGGCCTTCGGGCCGCTTTTGCATGCGCGACGCCGGGAGGCGCCTTACTTCATGCGGTAGGTGATGCGGCCCTTGGTCAGGTCGTACGGCGTCATCTCGACCTTGACCCGGTCGCCGGTCAGGATGCGGATGTAGTTCTTGCGCATGCGGCCGGAGATGTGGGCGATGATCTCGTGCCCGTTCTCCAGCTTGACCCGGAAGGTGGTGTTGGGCAGCGTCTCGCTGACGGTGCCTTCGAATTCGATGGAATCGTCTTTCGACATGTAATCCTGTGCGGTTTCGCGGGTGGCCCCGATAGGGCTCAAGAGCGGGAATTTTACGCCGTGGCTGCCGCAGACGCAAAGTTTGTGTTAATCGGCGTCAACCGGCGCCGCGACCGCCAGGTCGCTGGCCGGCAGGGTACCGAAGACCTGCCGCCAGTTGCCGGCGGGCGTTGCCGGCAGCTTCGCCAGCCGCCGCACCTCGGCCAGGAACGCCGGCCGCGGCCAGCGTTGCGCGCCCAGGCTCAGCAGGTGGTCGTTCTCGACCTGGGCGTCAATCAGCGGCCAGCCCCACTGCCGCAGCCGCAGCGCCAGCGCCGCCAGCGCCACCTTGGAGCCGCCGCTGCGGGCGCTGAACATGCTTTCGCCGAAGAACATCCGCCCCAGCGACACGCCGTAGATGCCGCCGACCAGCTCGTCGCCGGCGAACACCTCCACCGAATGCGCATGGCCCAGGCGGTGCAGCTCGACATAGGCCTGGCGCATATGCGCGGTGATCCAGGTGCCGTCCTGGCCGCGGCGGGGGATGCGGGCGCAGGCGTCGATCACCGCGGCGAAGTCGCTGTCGGCACGGACGCGCCAGTCGCTGTGGCGCAGGCCGCGGCGGAACCGCGTGGACAGCCTGATCGCATCGGTGCGGAACAGCGTGCGCGGGTCGGGCGACCACCACAGGATCGGCTGGCCCTCGGAAAACCACGGGAAGATGCCGCCGGCATAGGCGCCGAGCAGCCGCTGCGGCGACAGGTCGCCGCCGATCGCCAGCAGCCCTTCCGGCTCGCGCAGCGCCTGCTCGGCCGGCGGGAAGGGTGATGCGGGGTCATCGGCGAGCAGGAAGGGCAGGTGGCGGGGCATCACGGCATTGTATTCGGCGCCGGACAGGGCCCGTGCGGCGGGAAGATGGCAGGGAGCCAAGCCCAGGAAATTCGAACTCGTCGTCCCCGCGAAAGCGGGGACCCAGTGCCTTTGCTTTGAAAGGTGGGGCCGCCCGTAGATTTCGTGGTGGATTGGTTCCACGACGAAAGTCGCTGCGTCCCCGCTTTCGCGGGGACGACGACTCCGGGAATTACGACGATATCCGGTTCCCCGGTATCGCCTCGACACACGCATCAACGGTCCGGAACGGCGAATGCCGGCCGATGTCGGTGGCATAGCGCCGCACCGAGGCGGCCTCCTCGCCGCACCAGCGCGCCAGCGCCTCGCGGAAGGCCGGGTCGGCGATCCAGTGGCGGCTGTGCACCAGCGTCGGCAGGAAGCCGCGGGCGATCTTGTGCTCGCCCTGTGCGCCGGGCTCGAAACGCGCCAGGCCTTCGCGCAGGCAGTAGTCGATGCCCTGGTAGTAGCAGGTCTCGAAGTGCAGGCCCGGCAGGTTCTCGCCGCCCCAGTAGCGGCCGTACAGGGTGTCGCCGCCGCGCAGGCACAGTGCGGCAGCCACCGGGGTACCGCCGTCGAAAGCCATGAACATCACCAGGCTGCGCGGCATCGTGCGCGCCAGGTGCTTGATGAAATCCAGTGTCAGCGCCGGCGAGTTGCCGTAGTCGTCGAAGGTCTTCAGGTAGAACCCGTGCATGGTCTCCAGCTCGGCCTCGCCGGCCTCGTCGCCATGGATCGTGCGCAGTTCGATGCCGGCGCGCTGGACCTTGGCGCGTTCCTGGCGGATGTTCTTGCGATGCTTGTGGTCCATCGCCGCCAGGTAGTCGTCGAACGTGCGCCACGGGCCGGGGTTGCGCCAGTGGTACTGCACGTCGATGCGCGGCAGCCAGTCCCGCGGGAACAGCGCGTCCTCACCCGGCAGCGGGAAGTTCACGTGCGCCGACGACAGCTGTTCGCTCTCGACCAGTCCCTGCATGGCCCGCAACAGCGCCAGGCGGCCAGCGTCGTCGCGCGCCAGCAGGCGCGGGCCGGTCACCGGCGAGTAGGGCACCGCGCACAGCCACTTGGGGAAGTACTCCTGTCCGTAGCGGGCGTACGCGTGCGCCCAGGCGTGGTCGAACACGAACTCGCCGTGGGAGTTGTCCTTCAGGTAGCCCGGGGCGGCGGCGACCAGTTCCTCGTCCTGCCAGAGCGTCAGGTGCTGCGGGGTCCAGCCCCAGGACGGGCGCAGGCAGCCGGTCTGCTCCAGTCCGGACAGGAAGGCGTGGCTGACGAAAGGATTGCAGCCGTCGTGAAGGGCATCCCAGTCCGCCGCGGGTATGCGGGAAAGCGAAGGGATCAGGCGTACGGCTGGCATGCGGGCAGGGTAGTCGATCACCGCCATTGCGGGCGCCAGCGCCCGCAATGCGCGTTGCCTGGACTCAGGCGTTGGCGTCCAGGTAACGCTCGGCGTCCAGGGCCGCCATGCAGCCGAAGCCGGCCGAGGTGATCGCCTGGCGGTAGTGCTGGTCGGCCACGTCGCCGGCGGCGAACACGCCTTCCACCGAGGTCTGGGTGGCGTTGCCGCCCAGGCCCGAACGGATGTCCAGGTAGCCGTTGTTCATCGCCAGCTGGCCCTCGAACAGGCTGGTGTTGGGATGATGGCCGATGGCGACGAAGAAACCGTGGGCGGCGATGTCGCGGGTGCTGCCGTCCTCGACCGAGCGCACGCGCACGCCGGTGACGCCGGCGTCGTCGCCCAGCACCTCCTCGATGGTGTGGAACCACACCGGCTCGATCTTGCCCTCAGCCACGCGCGCATGCAGCTTGTCCTGCATGATCTTCTCCGCGCGCAGGGTGTCGCGGCGGTGCACCAGGTAGACCTTGCGGGCGATGTTGGACAGGTACAGCGCTTCCTCCACCGCGGTGTTGCCGCCGCCGACCACCACCACGTCCTGGTCCTTGTAGAAGAAGCCGTCGCAGGTGGCGCAGGCCGACACGCCGCGGCCCTTGAACTTCTCCTCCGACTCGATGCCGAGGTACTTGGCGGTGGCGCCGGTGGCGATGATCAGCGCATCGCAGGTGTACACGCCGCCATCGCCCTCCAGCCGGAACGGCCGCTGCGACAGGTCGGCGGTGTGGATGTGGTCGAACACCACCTCGGTCTCGAAGCGCTCGGCATGGGCCTGCATGCGCGCCATCAGGTCCGGGCCCATCACGCCCTGGGCATCGCCGGGCCAGTTGTCCACGTCGGTGGTGGTCATCAGCTGGCCGCCCTGTTCCAGGCCGGTGATCAGCAGCGGCTTGAGGTTGGCGCGGGCGGCGTAGACGGCGGCGGTCCAGCCGGCGGGACCGGAACCCAGGATCAACAGGCGGGAATGCTTGGTGGGGCTGATGGTGGAAAGGCTCATGTACACTCGCGAAGGGATGGAGATGCACCGTCGCGGCGGTTTGCCGCCGCGATCGACGAGGTCATAGAGTGGCGTTCCGGGCAAGGTGAATCAAGGCGCATACAGGGAACGACGTGACCCGCCGGCGTCCTCCGCGGCATCGGGCGTTGGCCGGCCTTGTCTGCATCGACTGTCCGCGGCGCGCAGCGTCACGAGCCGGCCAGGAATCGGTGGCCCCAGCTGAAATGGCGTTCCATTTCGTTTATTATCAATCACTAACGAAGTATTTCTAAGGTTCGGTAAAAGGTGGCGAAACAGCTTCCGGAGCGCAGCAAGGCGCAGGGCGACGGCAAGACGACCGCGCGCAAGACCCCACCGGCCAATCCCCGACGGCAGCGGCTTTGGCGCGACCTGGCGCTGATCGCGATCGCGCCGTTGCTGCTGTACCTGCTGGCCAGCCTGTTCACGTACTCGGCGGCCGACCCGGGCTGGTCGCAGACCGGCAGCGTGGTCGCGCCGGTGCACAACATGGGCGGCAAGTTCGGCGCCTGGATCGCCGACGTGCTGCTGCAGCTGTTCGGCTACATGGCCTTCCTGCTGCCGCTGGTGCTGGGCGCGGTGGCCTGGATCGCCCTGTTCGGCATGGACCGGGACGGGCAGGACGAGGCCGACCTGGGCCCGGCGCTGCGGCTGGTCGGCATCGTCGGTTTCCTGATCGCCGGCACCGGCTTCCTGCACCTGCGCCTGTTCAGCGGCGACGTCGCCCAGGCCGGCGGCATCCTCGGCCGGCTGGTGGGCAACTCCCTGGGCAGCGGCTTCGGCGCGCTGGGCGCCAACCTGTTCGTGCTGGTGCTGCTGCTGGCCTCGATCACCCTGGCCACCGGGCTGTCGTGGCTGGCGCTGATGGAGCGCATCGGCAAGGGCGTGCTGGCGCTGGGGCCGCTGCTGCAGCGGGGCAGCAAGCAGGCCAACGAATGGCAGAAGACCCG
>JAFADB010000274.1 GCA_023425225.1 Pseudomonadota bacterium | reverse complement strand
TGTGCTTGATCGCCGCGTTCTCGGCCGGCAGGCCGAAGGCGTCCCAGCCCATCGGCTGCAGCACGTTGTGGCCGGTCATGCGCTTGTAGCGGCTGATGACGTCGCCGATGGTGTAGTTGCGCACATGCCCCATGTGCAGCGCACCGGAGGGGTACGGCAGCATCGACAGGCAGTAGTACTTGGGCTTGTCGGAGTCTTCCTTGACCTCGAAGGCGTGGCTGGCTTCCCAGTACTGCTGGGCGGCGGATTCGACCTGCTGCGGATCGTAGGCGTTGGTTTCGACGGCGGACATGGCTACGGGCGCCCTCGGGCGACGACAAAGCCGCAAAGGGTACCGCAGCGCAGCAGGCCGCTCCAGCCGGCGCCGCTCAGCCCCGGGCCACAGCCAGGCGCGGCAGTGCCCAGCCGGCGAACGCCAGCCACGCCAGCCAGGCGACGAAGGCCACCCGCTGCGCCAGCGCCGGCATCGGCCAGGGCCACAGGGCGGCCGCGGCCACCACGCCGGCGCAGGCCAACGCCCGCCAGCCCAAGGCAGGCGACACGCTCGCCCGCAACCCCAGCCCCGACAGGCCCAGCCCGGCGACGGCGGCCACCAGCCACAGCAGCCAGGCGCTGGCATGCCACTGGCTGGCGCGGCCATCCAGGTCAGCCGGATCCAGCGGCCGCACGCCCAGCGCGGCGAAACCGAGCCCGGACAGCAGCAGCAGCTGTCCGCCGATACGCACCCGCCATCCCGTCACCGGCAATCGCTGCAGCAGGGCCACGGCCAGCGCCATGGCCAGCACTCCCGGCAGCACGAAGCCGAGCAGGTTGAAGCCCAGCGCATGCGGCGTGCCCCGGGCTCCCAGCAGCGCGACCGGATGCAGCACCGCGGCATAGCCGGGCAAGGCCGCACCGAACCCCAGCAGCGCCAGCACGAACGCACCCAGCGCCAGCCACCCCGACCATCGCAGCACCGTGTCGATCAAGACCAGCCTCCCATGACATAGAGGCCACCATTGTCGCTGCGGCGCCCCTCGGCTTGCATATCGACATCGTTGCCACCATAGATGCCACCTGTCCCGTTTCCCGCGAAGCCCCGTCATGTCCGAACAGTCCCACGTTTTCGACGCCACCACCGAGACCTTCGAAGCCGAGGTCCTGCAGAAGTCGCTGCAGGTGCCGGTGCTGGTGGACTTCTGGGCGACCTGGTGCGGGCCGTGCAAGACGCTGGGGCCAATCCTGGAGAAGCTGGCGGGCGAGTACCACGGCGCCTTCGAGCTGGCCAAGGTGGACGTGGACAAGGAGCAGGAGATCGCCGGCGCGTTCCAGATCCGTTCGGTGCCCACGGTCTTCCTGGTCAAGGACGGGCAGATCGCCGACGGCTTCCCCGGCGCGCTGCCGGAGGGCCAGCTGCGCGAATTCCTCAAGCAGCACGGCATCGAGCCGCTGCCCGCCCCCGAGGACGCCGAACCGGAGGCGGCCCCGCTCGATCCCGTGGCCGAGGTCGCCCGCCTGCGCGAGGCCGTGCAGGCCGAGCCGGAAAAGGCCGAGCTCAAGCTCGACCTGGCGCTGGCGCTGCTGAAGACCGGCGAGGCCGCCGAGGCGCAGGCGCTGATCGAGGCGCTGCCCGCCAACCTGGCCACCGACGACCGCGCGGTGCGCGCCAAGGCGCGGCTGGGCTTCGTCAACACGCTCAAGGACGCCCCTTCTGCCGAGGCGCTGCAGGCGACGCTGGCCGCCAATCCCGACGACCTGCATGCCCGCCATCTGCTGGGCGTGCGCCTGCTGGTGGACGGTCGGGACGAGGCCGCGCTGGAGCAGTTCATCGAGATGCTGCGCCGCGACCGCGGCTTCGAGGACGGGCTGCCGAAGAAGCTGCTGATCGACGCGTTCCGGGTGATCGAGGACGGCGAACTGGTCGGGCGCTACCGCCGCAGGATGTCGTCGCTGCTGTTCTAGGGCGCCCACAAGCCGAGCATTTACAGAAACTCCGCTGTCGCTAAGGCGGGAGCGCCGTGCCCTTGTGCCTCGAAAGATCGGGCTACCGGGAATAACCACGACGGGCTCATTCACCGTGAACCTCGCCGGGTCCCCGCCTCGCGGGGACCACGAAGCCGAGTTCCCGGAGCGAGATTCCCGCCGCTTCGACCGGCGTGCGGACGTCCTCGAGCCGCCGGCCGGCCACTCGCCGGCCCCATACCCATGCGAATGGTAGGATTGCGCTCCGTTCACCAGCACGCCGAGTGATGAAGGCCCCCCTGTTCCGCCACGGCATCAACCTGTGGCCGCCCTTCCTGTTCGCCGGAATCCACGTCACGGAGCTGACGCCCGATTACCGGCATGCGCGGGTGGAATTGCGCATGCGCCCGTGGAACCGCAACTACGTCGGCACGCACTTCGGCGGCAGCCTGTTCGCCATGACCGACCCGTTCTGGATGCTGCTGACGCTGCATGCGCTGGGCCGCGACTACTACGTCTGGGACAAGGCCGCGCAGATCGAGTTCGTCAAGCCGGGCCGCGGCATCGTGGCCGCCGACTTCCGCCTGGACGAGGCCCGCCTGGACGAGATCCGCCAGGCCGCGGCAGGCGGCGAGAAGTACCTGCCCTGGTTCGAGAACGAGGTGGTGGACCGGCAGGGCGACGTGGTCGCCCGCGTGCGCAAGCAGCTGTACGTGCGCCTCAAGCCCGACAAGCGCGGCCGCTGAGCGCCGGGCTCAACGGCGCAGGTGGGCCGGCAGCGGTGCCTGCAGGGTCGCCAGGTTCCTCTTGTCGTACGCCGGGACCTGCAGGTAGCGGCCATCGCTGCTGACGGAGGGCATCCGCGCCGCGCTGCGCAGCGCTTCGGGCAAGCGGGCCAATGCAGCCGGCACCTCGTCGCCGCTGCCTGCGTTTTCGCCCAGCCATATCGCCGCGGCGGTCAGCCGCAGCTGCGCGGCGACGTCCTGCGCACGCAACTGGTAGTCACCATAGGCCGGCGCGGCGACGGACATCAGGGCGCAGCCGATGAAGTTGCTGACGCACTCCAGGCGCCACAGCGACGTGGGCGGCGAAGGCGGGAAGGCCGCCACGTCGTCGGCGATCGCCCGCCCGGCCTGATCGCCGCAGGACCACGCCATCAACGGTGCATTGATCGCGCGGGTCCGTTTTGCGTCATAGAACAGGGCGGACAGCCGCTGGCCTTCCATCTCCGTGTCCGCGGCCTCCATCGCTGACCATCCCAACCGGGCCTCGCCGCGCATCGGCTCGCAGACACGTATCTCGTCCACCTGCATCGGCCGCAAGGCCGAGGCGCAGGAGGCAGGCAATGCCTGGCCAGGCGGCAGCTCGGCCGCCATCTGCGCCAGCAGGTGCGCACCCGAGGCGACCTGCGCGGCGGCCATCACGCTGACCAGCAGGTTGTCGCTCTGCGCCAGCAGCGGCCGCCAACCGGCGATGTGCCCGCATGTTGCGGCCATCGCCTGCTCGCGGCGGCCATCGACGAATGCCAGCGCCGCATCGACCAGTGGAAGGGATACACCCTGCAAGGCCGGCAGCGGTGCGCTGATGCCCGGCGGAAATGGAGTGCGGTAATGGCCGTAGCCCGCGATCGCCGCCGCCCTGCCGGCCACCACGGACTGCGAGGCCAGCCATTGCGCGAATGCCTCGCGATGCTCACGCACCCGCGCCAGGCAATCGCCCTTGCGCCAATCGCAACTCGACACCGTCGAATCCGAGGCACGCGTGGACAGCCGCGGCCAGCGCGGGTCGGCCACCGGCATGAACGCGAAGGCATCCATGCTGCCGGGGCGCAGCGCGCGGTAACGCGCCACGTCAGCGGCGACCAGCGCATCCCACTCCGATTCGGGGACGTCGTGGTTCAGCAGGTACAACGCGGCGAAGGCGTTGCGTCCCGGCGCCGGCGGCGGGCGATCGAGCACGGCCAATGCCGCCCTGCGTTCGGCACTCAGCGGCCACAACGCCGACACGGCGTACAACCCGACCCCGGCAAGCAGCAGCACCGCCAGGCCGATCACGATCCCTCGCACTACCCTCATCTTCCGCTCCTTGTACCGGCATGCCCTGCCGCCTCGCGAAGATTAACTGCAACGGCTTGGCGGCCCAACGGCTGGCCTACAATGCACGCATGTCGCCCGCCGAATCCGCTTCCCAGCCTGCCCCCGCCTCCCCCCGCCCCTCGCTGCAGCGCCTGTTCCTGACCGGCCTGCTGACGCTGCTGCCGCTGTGGCTGACCTGGGTGGTGGTCAAGTTCGTGTTCGTGCTGCTGTCGGGCGTCTCCAGCCCGCTGGTGGTACCGCTGTCCGAGCGCATCGCCGCCTCGTTCCCGCACTACCTGGGCTGGATCAAGGCGCTATGGGTGCAGAACACCATCGCCATGATCGCCACCCTGCTGGTGGTGCTGGCGGTGGGCATCATGAGCCGCAAGGTGATCGGCCAGCGCCTGCTGCGCTGGTTCGAGGCGATCATGCGCCGCATCCCGCTGGCCAACATCGTCTACGAGAGCGTGCGCAAGCTGCTGGACATCCTGCAGACCCAGCCGGGCAGCACCCAGCGCGTGGTGCTGATCGACTTCCCGCACCGCGACATGAAGTCGGTGGGGCTGGTGACGCGGGTGATTCGCGAGCACGGCACCGGCCGCGAGCTGGCCGCGGTGTACGTGCCGACCACGCCCAACCCGACCTCCGGCTACCTGGAGATCGTGCCGGTGGAACTGCTCACGCCCACCGACTGGACCGTGGACCAGGCGATGAGCTTCATCATCTCCGGCGGCGCGGTATCGCCGGAGACGGTGCCCTTCACCCGAGCCGGCGAGCGCGCGGGTGAGGATGAGGCAACGCCCCGCGCAGGCGAGCGCGCTGGTGGACATGAAGCAACGCCCCGCGCGGTCGACCGCTGAGGCCCTGAGGCCATGACCACAGCCGCACGCACGCTCGACGACCGCGCGGTGCGGCTGTTCATCGCGCTGGCGGCGTTCTTCTGCGTCAACGCGGTGCTGGCCGAGTTCATCGGCGTCAAGATCTTCGCGCTGGAGGACACCCTCGGCATCGCGCCGCTGGACTGGAACCTGTTCGGCCAGACCGGCTCGCTGAGCTTCACCGCCGGCACCCTGCTTTGGCCGCTGGTGTTCATCCTGACCGACACCATCAACGAGTTCTTCGGCCGCCGCGGCGTGCAGTTCATCTCGTGGGTGGCGGTGGCGCTGATCGGCTACGGCTTCGTGTTCGCCTACGCGGCGATCCACCTGGTGCCGGCCGGCTGGTGGGTCGGCGCGGCGCAGGCACAGGGCGTGCCGGACTACCAGGCCGCGTTCGCGGCGGTATTCGGCCAGGGTCTGTGGACCATCGGCGGCTCGCTGGTGGCGTTCCTGGTCGGCCAGCTGATCGACGTGGCGGTGTTCCATCGCATCCGCCGCGCCACCGGCGAACGCTGGGTCTGGCTGCGTGCGACCGGCTCGACCGCGGTGTCGCAGCTGGTGGACAGCTTCGTGGTGATCTGGATCGCCTTCGTGCTCGGCCCGCAGCAGTGGCCGACCTCGCTGTTCCTGGCGGTGAGCAGCGTCAATTACGTCTACAAGATGTTGTGCGCCATCGCGCTGATCCCGCTGCTGTACCTGATGCGGCGGGGGATCACCGCCTACCTGGGCGCTGCACGGGCACAGCAGCTGCGCCAGGAAGCGGCTGCGGACTGAACGGCTGGACGAGGCGGCTGCGCGGCCATGAGTAAAGGCGACTCGCGCGCGCCAAGGCCCCTGCGGCGCGCGGTCCGGCGACCATGCGCTGCCGCTGCCGCGGACGCCTGAGCGGCAGAACGCTTGCTGAGCGGATCCGAAGCGGGCGCCGCCGCCTTGAGCCCCGCGGCTGGCCGTACGGGCGCGGATGGGGCAAGCTCCCCGGCTTGGTCGTTTCCGGAGTCATCGATGCCGTTCCCCGCCTCACGCCTGTTGCCGCTCGCCATTGCCGCCCTGCTCTCGCTGTCGGCCGCCCCGCCCGCCGATGCGGCAACGAAGAAGGCCCAGCGTCCCGCCGCCACCCAGGCCAAGGCAAAGGCCAAGCCGGCACCGGCACGCAGCAAGGCACGACCGGCCGCGGCGCCCGCGAAGCAGGACAAGGCTGCCCAACTGAACCGCCTGTACGACCAGTACTGGGAGGCCTCGCTCAGGCTCAATCCGCTGCAGGCCACCTTCCAGGGCGACAACCGCTACAACGACCAGTTGCCGAACTTCCTGTCGGCCGCGTTCCGCCAGCAGTCGCACGACTTCACCGTCGAATGGCTGGGCAAGGTGCAGGCCATCGGTGCCGACGGCCTGAGCGGGCAGGACCTGCTCAGCTACGAGATCTTCGTGCGCGATGCCAACAACGCGCTGCAGGCGGAGAAATTCCCCAGCTGGATGATGCCGGTCAACCAGTTCTACAACATCGCCAGCATCGCGGTGATGCTGGGCTCGGGCACCGGCGCGCAACCGTTCCGCACCGTGCAGGACTACGACAACTGGTCGCGCCGCTCGCTGGGCATCCCGCCGCTGTTCGACCAGGCCATCGCCAACATGCGCGAGGGCATGGCCGCCGGCGTGGTGCAGCCGCGCGTGCTGATGGAGAAGGTGCTGCCGCAGCTGGACGCGATCATCAAGCCCACCGCCGAGGAATCGCTGTTCTGGGCGCCGGTGCGCAACATGCCGGCCGATTTCCCGGAACAGGACAAGGCGCGCATCAGCGCCGAATACAAGCGCATGATCGAGTACCGGATCATGCCGGCCTATCGCGCCCTGCGCGGCTTCATCGCCACCGAATACCTGCCGGCCACGCGCGGCAGCGACGGCATGGCCGCGCTGCCCGACGGCACGGCCTGGTACGCCTACAACGTCACCCAGAGCACCACCTCGGACATGACGCCCGCGCAGATCCACCAGCTCGGCCTGGACGAGGTCGCGCGCATCCATGGCCAGATCGAGCAGGTCATGAAGCAGGTGAAGTTCCGCGGCTCGATGCAGAAGTTCTTCAAGTTCATGCAGAACGACAAGCGCTTCACCTTCGCCGACGAGGACGCGCTGCTGGCCTACTACCGCGGCCTGGAGTCGAAGGTGAACGCCAACGTGCCGCGGCTGTTCTCGCTGGTGCCCAAGGCCCCATTCGAGATCCGCCCGGTCGAGCCCTACCGCGCGCAGTCGGCGGCCGGCGGCTCGTACATGCGCCCCAGCGAGGACGGCTCGCGCCCCGGCATCTTCTACGTCAACACCTACGACCTGCCCAGCCGCAAGACCTGGGACGCGGAGGACCTGTACCTGCACGAGGCCATCCCCGGCCACCACTTCCAGCTCGGCCTGCAGCAGGAACTGGACGGGCTGCCCAAGTTCCGCCGCTTCGGTGGCGAGACCGCCTTCATCGAGGGCTGGGGGCTGTATGCCGAGTCGCTGGGCAAGGAACTGGGCCTGTACGAGGACCCGTACAGCTACTTCGGCTACCTGCAGAACGAGCTGTGGCGCGCGATCCGGCTGGTGGTGGACACCGGCCTGCACAGCAAGGGCTGGAGCCGCCAGCAGGTGATCGACTACATGCTGGAGAACTCCGCCACCAGCCAGACCGATGCGGTCGCCGAGGCCGAACGCTACATGGCCATCCCCGGCCAGGCACTGGCCTACAAGGTCGGCGAACTGAAGATCATGCAGCTGCGCCAGCAGGCGCAGGCCGAACTGGGTGATAGATTCGACATCCGCCAGTTTCACGCCGAGGTACTCAAGGACGGCTCGGTGCCGCTGGACGTGCTGCAGGAGAAGATCGAGCGCTGGATCGCGGCGAACAAGGGCTGATTCCAACCGGTCACGGGGAGAGGAGATGGGCATTCATCGTCGCTGCACGCGCATGGTCGCGGGGTTTCTGGCGCTGCTTCCACTGGCGCTGGGCGCCGCCCCGCCCATCACCCCGCCCGATCCGGGCATCGACGCGCTGATGGCCCGCTACGACGGCCAGGTCCCGGGCGCCTCGCTGCTGGTACTCAAGGACGGCCAGCCGGTATTCCGCCGCGGCTACGGCCTGGCGGTGCTCGAGGACGACACCCCGGCCAGCGCGCAGACCAACTACCGCCTGGCCTCGGTGAGCAAGCAGTTCACCGCCGCGGCGATCCTGTTGCTGGCCGAGGACGGCAAGCTCTCGCTCGACGACCCGGTGAAGAAGTGGCTGCCGAGCCTGCCGCCGGCGGCCGACCCGATCACCCTGCGCCAACTGCTCAGCCACACCGGCGGCCTGATCGACTACGAGGACCTGATGCCGGCCGACCAGGCCACGCAGCTGCACGACATCGACGTGCTGCACCTGCTGGAGAAGGAGGACCGGCTGTACTTCGTCCCCGGCACGGACTACCGCTACAGCAACGGCGGCTACGCGCTGCTGGCGCTGATCGTCGGCAAGGCCTCCGGGCAGGACTTCGCCACCTTCCTGCGCCAGCGCATCTTCCTGCCGCTAGGCATGGCCAGTACCGTGGCCCACCAGGACGGCGTGGACACCGTCGCCCACCGCGCCTACGGCTACAGCCTGGTCGACGGCCACTGGCAACGCACCGACCAGAGCATGACCAGCGCGGTGCTCGGCGACGGCGGCATCTACTCGTCCATCGACGACCTGGCCGAGTGGGACGCGGCGCTGTACGACGAGCGCCTGCTCAAGGCCGATTCGCTGCGCCAGGCCTTCAGCCCGGCGACGAAGACCGACGAGCCGGACGTGCCGTTCTACGGCTTCGGCTGGCGCATCAACGGCGACACGCTGTGGCACAGCGGCGAGAGCATCGGCTTCCGCAACGTGATCGTGCGCTGGCCGAAACAGCACCTGACCGTGATCGTGCTGACCAACCGCAACGACCCGGAACCGTACCGGCTGGCCCTACAGATCGGCGGCCGCTGGCTGGACGCGTCGCCCTGACCGCAGCGCCACCGGCCGCAGTGACTTCCGGGGGATATCGCCGCATCCGGCATTCTGCAAGGATCGGCCATTCATCACCGGGGGATGCAGGGCCATGCTGGAGATCCGCGAACTTTCCAAGACCTACGCCAACGGCGTGAAGGCGCTCGATGGCGTGAGCCTGGACATCCCGCGCGGCATGTTCGGCCTGCTCGGCCCCAATGGCGCCGGCAAGTCCTCGCTGATGCGCACGCTGGCCACGCTGCAACAGGCCGATACGGGCACCGTGGTGCTGCGTATGGCCGATGGCACCGGGATCGACGTGCTGCGCGACAAGGATGCGGTACGTCGCCAGCTGGGCTACCTGCCGCAGGATTTCGGCGTCTACCCCAAGGTCAGCGCCGCCGACCTGTTGGAGCACTTCGCCATCCTCAAGGGACTGACCCACAAGGCGCAGCGGCGCGAAGTGGTCGATGGCCTGCTGCAGCAGGTCAACCTGTGGGATGCGCGCAAGCGCAAGCTCGGTACCTATTCCGGCGGCATGCGCCAGCGCTTCGGTATCGCCCAGGCGCTGCTCGGCGACCCGAAGCTGGTGATCGTGGACGAGCCCACCGCCGGCCTGGACCCGGAGGAGCGCAATCGCTTCCTCAACCTGTTGGCCGAAATCGGCGAGAACGTGGCGGTGATCCTGTCCACCCACATCGTCGAGGACGTGACCGACCTGTGCCCGACGATGGCGATCATGAACAAGGGCCGCGTGCTGCTCAGCGGCCGTCCGTCCGATGCGATCGAAGCCCTGCAGCAGCAGATCTGGCGCAAGCAGGTGGCCAAGAGTGCACTGCCCGACTACGAGCAGCGTTTCACAGTGCTGTCCACGCGGCTGGTGGCCGGCAACCCGGTGATCCACGTATTCAGCGGCGAGCAACCGGAGGACGGCTTCGAGCAGGTCGTCCCGGATTTGGAGGACGTGTATTTCCAGCGCCTGCGCCAGCAGGTGCGGGCCGCCTGACGAAGCGCGCTGATGATCCTCGAGTTCCTGCGTTTCGAGCTGCGCGAACAGCTGCGCTCGCCGCTGTTCTGGCTGCTGGCGCTGCTGTTCGCACTGCTCGGCTTCGGCGCCGCCGCCAGCGATTCGGTGCAGATTGGCGGCAGCATCGGCAACGTCCACCGCAACGCGCCCACGGTCGTGGCCACTTTCCTGACGGCGTTCACTCTGCTCGGGCTGCTGGTGACCACGCTGTTCGTCAGCAATGCGCTGCTGCGCGATTTCGAACTGGGCACCGACGCGCTGGTGTTCTCCAGCCCGGTGCGCCGGCGCGACTACGTGTTCGGCCGCATCGGCGCCGCGCTGGTGGCCTGCCTGGTGATGTACCTGGTGATCGCCGCCGGTATTTTCGTCGCCCAGTTCATGCCTTGGATCGATGCAGCGCGGCTGGGGCCGGCGACGCTGCGGCCGTACCTATGGTCGTTCGCGGTGATGGTGATGCCGAACCTGCTGTTCACCACCGCGCTGCTGTCGTTGCTGGCAGTGACCACGCGCAGCATCCTGTGGGTCTACATCGGCGTGATCGTGTTCTTCGTGCTGTACGGCGTGAGCCGCGCACTGCTGGGTGACATCGACAACATCCGCATTTCCGCCCTGCTGGATCCGCTGGGCATCCGTGCGCTGGCGCAGACGATCCGCTACTGGTCGGCTGAGGAACGCAACGCCGACCTGCCGGCGATCGCGACCTATCTTCTGGAGAACCGCGCATTGTGGCTGGCGGCGACGGTGGCCCTGTTCGCCGCCACCTTCGCCCTGTTCCGCACCGAGCGCAGCGGCAGCGGCCGGCGTCGCTGGCAGCGGCACGTGCGCAATGCCGGCACCGAAACCGCGCCCGTCGCGCGGCCCGCCGCCGTGCCCGCGGTGGCCCCGCGCTTCACCACCGCCACCGCCTGGCGGCAGCTGCTGCGCCAGGTGCGCTTCGACACCGCCGGGGTGTTCCGCAGCCTGCCGTTCCTGGTGCTGCTGTTGCTGGGCATCGCCAACTTCATTCCCTCTGCGCTGTTCCGGCAGAGCATGTATGGCACCAGCATCTGGCCGGTGACCTCGCAGATGCTCGTCGCCCTGCAGGGCAGCTACAGCTTTCTGCTGATCATCATCGTGCTGTTCTACGCCGGCGAGCTGGTGTGGAAGGAGCGTGGCGCGAAGATCGACGGCATCACCGATGCCGCCCCGGTGCTGAACTGGATACCGCTGCTGGGCAAGTTCCTGACCCTGGTGCTGGTCATTTTCAGCTTCCAGCTGGTCGGCGCGCTGGCTTCGATGGTGGTGCAGCTCTCCAAGGGCTATACCCGGCTGGAGCCGCTGCTGTACCTGCAGACGCTGGCGCTGGATTCGGTCGTCTACATCCTGATGGGCGGCATGGCGCTGGTGCTGCAGGTGCTGAGCAACAACAAGTTCGTCGGCTACGCGCTGCTGATCCTGGTGCTGATCGGGCAATCGGTGCTGGGCCTGATGGACTGCACCCACAACCTGTACAACTTCGGCAGCTGGCCGATCGCGCCGTATTCGGACATGAACGGCTACGGCCATTTCCTGGCCGGGCAGCTGGCGTTCCAGGGCTACTGGGCGCTGTTCCTGCTGGCCCTGCTGTTGCTGGCGGCGGCGTTCTGGGTGCGCGGAGTGGACAGCGGCTGGCGCCAGCGGCTTCGGCTGGCCGGCCAGCGCCTGCATGGGCGCCTGGGCGTGGCGCTGGCGGTGACCGTATTGGCGTTCGCCGCGACCGGCGGCTGGCTGTTCTGGAACACCAACATCCGCAACGACTTCTACTCGCCCGAACAGCAGTTGGACCTGCAGGCGCGCTACGAGCGCGAGTACGGCAAGTACAAGGGCCTGCCGCAGCCACGCATCCTGGCCGTGTCGGTCGACGTCGATTTGCGCCCGGAAACCCAGACCCTGCGCGTGGACGGCCATTACCGCGTGCACAACCCCTACCCGACGCCGATTGCCGACGTGCACGTGTTGATGGAGGACGACAAGGCGCTGGCCATGATCGAACTGGGCGGGGCGAAACTGGTGCACCATGATGCGCCGCTGGGCGTGCGCATCTATCGCCTGGACCGACCGCTGCAGCCCGGCGAGGAGCGCGAGTTCGACTTCCAGCTGGACTACCACCCCACCGGCATCACCAGCACGGTGGCGCAGACGCAGATCGTGGAGAACGGCAGTTTCTTCAACAACCGCATGTTCCCCTCGTTCGGCTACGACGAGCGCCGGCAGATCGACGACCGCAACGACCGCCGCAAGCGTGGGCTGGGCGAACCGAGCCGCATGCCGAAGCTGGAAGACCAGGCCGCGCGCGCCAACACCTACCTGACCGACGACGCCGACTGGATCGACTACCGGACCACCATCTGCACCGCGCCGGACCAGATCGCGCTGGCGCCGGGCTACCTGCAGCGCGAGTTCGTCCGCGACGGCCGGCACTGCTTCAGCTATGCGATGGACCGGCCGATGCTGGACTTCTACGCCTACCTGTCGGCGCGCTGGGAGGTGAAGAAGGCCCGCTACAAGGACATCCCGATCGAGGTCTACTACGACCCCAAGCATCCGTACAACGTCGATCGCATGATCGCCTCGGTGCAGAAGTCGCTGGCCTACTACGAGGCCAACTTCACCCCGTACCAGCACCGGCAGGTGCGGATCATCGAGTTCCCCGGCTACCAGTCGTTCGCGCAGAGCTTCGCCAACACCATCCCCTACTCCGAGTCGGTCGGCTTCATCGCCGACCTGCGCGACAAGGACGACGTGGACTACGTGTTCTACGTGACCGCGCACGAAGTGGCACACCAGTGGTGGGCGCACCAGGTGATTGGCGCCAACGTGCAGGGCGCGACCATGCTGTCCGAGTCGCTGGCGCAGTACTCGGCGCTGATGGTGATGGAGCACGAGTACGGCCGTGCGCAGATGCGCCAGTTCCTCAAGACCGAGCTGGACCGCTACCTGGGCGGTCGCGGCGGCGAGCGGATCGAGGAACAGCCGCTGTACCGGGTGGAGAACCAGCAGTACATCCACTACCAGAAGGGCTCGCTGGTGTTCTACCGGCTGCGCGAGGAGATCGGCGAGGCGGCGCTGAACCGGGCGTTGCAGAAGTTCCTGCGCGATAAGGCCTACCAGCCGCCGCCGTACACCACCTCGGCCGAGCTGCTGGACTACATCCGCGCCGAGGCGCGGCCGGACCAGCAGGCGCTGATCACCGACCTGTTCGAGAAGATCGCCTTCTACGACAACCGCGTGCTGGCGGCCACCGCGACCCGCCGCGGCGATGGCAAGTACGACGTCGTGCTGGACCTGCACGCGGCCAAGCGCTACGCCGACGGCCAGGGCAAGGAGAGCGCAGGAAAGATGGACGACTTGATCGAGGTGGGCGTGTTCGCGCCCGGCGCTTCGGGCAACGAGCGCGACGAGAAGGTGCTGTACCTGCAGCGCCACCACATCACCGACGAGACCCCGCGCATCACCGTGACGGTGGATCAGGCACCGTCCGAGGCCGGCTTCGATCCCTACAACAAGCTCATCGACCGGGTTTCCAGCGACAACCGCAAGAAGGTGACGCTGCGCTAGCGGAAGGACGTCGAAAAGCGCATTCCATACCCCTGCGAATGCGTATACAGTCCGATGCGTTCCGGCCTTCGCGGCCGGCTTCACCGACATCCCTGGGAGGGGAACATGCGCACGACATTCAAGACACTGATGCTGGCCCTGCCGCTGGCGCTGGCCTCGCTGGCCGCGCAGGCCGCCGATTCCTCGCCGGTCGGCCGCTGGCAGACCATCGACGACACCACCGGCAAGCCCAAGTCCATCGTCCAGATCGAGCAGGCCGCCAACGGCACCCTGACCGGCAAGGTGGTGGACATCCTGCAGTCGGACAAAGGGCCCAACCCGGTGTGCGACAAGTGCGACGGCGCCAACAAGGGCAAGCCGATCAAGGGCATGACCATCCTGTGGGGCCTGAAGGAGGACGGCAAGCAGTGGAGCGGCGGCTCCATCCTCGACCCGGCCAAGGGCAAGACCTACAAGGCCAAGATCACCGTGATCGACGGCGGCAGGAAGCTGGAGATGCGCGGCTATGTCGGCATCGAAGCGCTGGGCCGCACCCAGACCTGGATCCGCGAGTAGCGCGCAGCCCCGAACCCGAAGGCGACAACGACGGGCTGCCCCCTTCTCCCGCTTGCGGGGGAAGGTGCCCGAAGGGCGGATGGGGGCTGCCTGGAGCATGGGAAAGCCACAGCAAAAGCCCCTCATCCGGCGCTGCGCGCCACCTTCTCCCGCAAGCGGGAGAAGGGAAGTGCGGTTCGACGCCGGGGCCGCCAGGCTACGCCGCGGAGCGCGTGCGATAATCGCCGGTCCCCTGCAAAGCTGCTTCCGCCATGTCCCGCACCGCACTCGTCACCACCGCCCTGCCCTACGCCAACGGCCCGCTGCACCTGGGCCACCTGGTCGGCTACATCCAGGCCGACATCTGGGTACGGGCGCGGCGCCTGCGCGGCGACAAGACGTGGTTCGTCTGCGCCGACGACGCCCATGGCACGCCGATCATGCTGGCCGCCGAAAAGGCCGGGGTGACGCCGGAAGCGTTCATCGCCGAGATCAAGGCCGGCCACGAGCGCGACTTCGCCGCCTTCGGCGTGGCCTTCGACAACTACGACTCGA